>QLUC01000199.1 GCA_018725275.1 Bacillota bacterium
GAAGAGAGTAGATTACCCCGACCCGACCTCAGTAGGTCGAAAAACTGCTGGTCTACTCGAAGAGAGTAGATTACCCAGAAACCCCTGTAGGCGTGGTGCGCCCACACTTGGAGTGGGTGAAGGTAAGCCACCACAAGTCCCACATGGAGTGGGCACCTCTTGGCCTCCGGAGTGTAGGTATCCGGCAGGCAGTCACTACCTGAGTTGGGCGAGGGTTTCTGGAAAAGGGGGTTTTCCGGAAATTTTTTCCAAGTCCCCAAGTCAGCCCAGGCTCCTACGTGGGCGGGAGCAACCAAACAGCCCCACTATACCCGGCTCGGTGCATCCGGAAGATTAACAAAGTGCACTCAGGTCAAAAAGCGGCCTTGGGGTCGAGCCGCACTAAACCTACCTCCAGGGCCCACGGCTGGTGGGCCTAGAACCCAAAGTACTGGCCATATTTGTCGCCCGTGGGAGCCGCAAGGCCCTCGCTGTACCCAACCAGCAAGCACCTCACGTACCCAACCATGGAAAGTACAACTTTATCTTATAATCCCCCCGGTAAAATGTATGCCCCGCCAGAAGGGTCTCCCCGCCAGGACCTTACTATCGGGGAAGGTGCGCAAAACCTGGAGGAGATCCTCTGGGAAGGTGCAGCAGAGTTCGACTCTGCTCACTGGGAGGGCTGCGACTCCTTCCTGGTCTCCGGGGAGCTGCAAGGCAAAACTACGGAGACCGCGTTAAGTGACATGGATGTCTGTGAGCTTTCAGCTCTGCCGGGCCCAACCCCAGTCGCTCCTTTGGTTACCGAGGAGGGATCCCACTGGGAGGGCCCCGGAATGGACATCCAGCAAGAGGATGCCCTCCTGGATGGAAACAACAACAATAATGGTTTGGCAAACCAAGTCATGGAGGAACCCTTCCAGATAGTAGGACAACGGGTGCCCGAGAGGTTCAACTCCCGGCTGCTCAGAGTCCCACCCTCCAAGCGGTCCAAGCCGCTCGATGAGTTCATCGAGGGGTGCAAGATCGTTGTGTGGGGACTTCTGGCCACCATGACCGTGCAGGAAATGCTCCAACCGCTGAGGAAGGCAGTGGATGAACTCGGCCTGGTGTCGGCCAAGGTCATTCGGAGATACAACTGTGGGGTTCCCGAGGACGCCCGGGGTGAAATGTACTTCCCGACCCCAGCGGTCAGGGATGCTGCCCTCCCCAGGCTGAAACAGGGTAAACCCACGAAATGGAAGCTCTCCAAAGGCACCACCTTTGAAGAGAGATTGAAGCGAAATAGGCTCACCAGAGAGGAGTTTGAGGAGGAGGCAAATGGCAGAATGACCTCTGAACTCACAGCCCAAACAGAGATGGCAGACTTTGGTGGGACCATGAGGGTGGGTACCTGGAATGTCCGTGGGCTTAGAAATTCGTTGGAGGAAATCATCGTCCAGGCAAACCTGGCCGGACTGCACATTGTGGCTCTTCAGGAGACGCACGTGCGGCCCGGCGACCGTCCGATCAAACACAAGGGGTGGAGATGGCTAGGCCTGAACTACCCTGAGGTGGGAGAGAACGGCAAGGGGATGCGAGGGATCGGGGTGTTGATCAAGGAGGGGTGTGGGATCCGGGCAAGCCGGATCGTCCCCGAAGGCTCAACGCCTTCACCGGATGCTCTATGGCTGCAGGTGACGGTACAGGATCCGCTACCGCGGAGCAAACCACACAGGTTCGTTTTAGGAGTGTGGTACGTACCCCCCGTAGGATCGAAAGACGTAGCGAATCGAGAGGAGTTGGTCGCCAGACTCCACACCTCGATCCT
>QLUC01000002.1 GCA_018725275.1 Bacillota bacterium
TCTATCCTAGCAGAAGCCAGGCTACTCACTACCCTTCCCAATTTCAAAGGCTACATTCACGACATCGGGGGCCCTACGGCGAATTTTCATGCCGCGGCCTGCGAAAAACAACAAGACCTCGGGGCCTGCCAAGACAAAGAATGCCTTGCGCCCGAGCCATGCAAATTACTTCAGGCCGATCACAGTGAGTATTTAGGGCTGCTGCGGGAAGTGCGTAGACTGCCTGGTGTGAAAAAAGTATTTGTGCGTTCAGGAGTGAGGTTTGACTACGTTGTCCTCGATGACGATGAAAGCTTTCTCAAGGAGCTTTGTGAGCATCATACCTCAGGGCAGTTAAAAATCGCGCCAGAACACGTTTCCCCGCGCGTTCTCCGCCTCATGGGTAAGCCACCGCGGCGCGTTTACGAAGAATTTGTTGCTCGTTTTACCAAATTTAATAAAGCACTAGCCAAGGAGCAGTACTTAGTGCCATACTTTATGTCAAGCCATCCTGGTAGCACCGTGGGAGATGCAGTGCTCCTTGCCGAGTACCTTCGCGACCATAATATTCGCCCCCAGCAGGTGCAAGACTTCATACCCACTCCGGGCTCTCTGTCTACCTGCATGTACTATACAGGGATGCATCCTTTGACCGGTGAGAAAGTGCATGTCCCTTCTACCGCAGCAGAGAAAAAAATGCAACGAGCACTGCTACAGTATTTCTTGCCGCAGAACCATGTCTTGGTGCGTCAAGCCTTGCGCAGTGTCAACAGGGGGGACCTGGTTGGTTACGGCCCAAAGTGCTTGGTCCCTCCGGAACAAATTCGGTCGCCGAGAAACAGAAAAAGATGATTTAGTTACGGGAGGACAAAGATGCACATCGGGATAGTTACTTTAGGATGCACCAAGAACCAAGTGGACAGCGAACTGATGCAGGGATTGCTGAAGGCAGAAGGCAATAAAATCGTCCCCGACCTAGAGGAAGCGGACATTGTGCTTGTCAATACCTGTGGATTTATTCAAGCAGCCAAAGAGGAGTCCATTGCGGCTATATTATCCGCAGCCCAATATAAGAGCGGTCGTTGCCAAAAGCTTTTAGTGGCAGGATGTTTATCGCAGCGGTATGCAGAGCAATTGATGACGGATATTCCGGAAATCGACGGCATGGTTGGTACGGGGAGTTTTACCTCCATCTGTTCGGTTCTGCAACAGGTGATGCTCGGAGAAAGGGTCCTCGCGGTAGGCGAAGCCAGTTATGACTACGAAGAATTTATTGAAAGGGACAGTTCTGTCAGTTATTCTACTTATATAAAAATAGCTGAAGGCTGTAGCAACTGGTGTTCTTACTGTGCCATTCCCCTGGTCAGGGGAGAATATCGCAGCCGTACTATCGAAAGTATTTTGCGCGAGAGCAGACATTTAGCAGATAAAGGAGCTAGAGAAATAAACCTAATCGCCCAAGACACCACCCGCTATGGCCTAGACCTCTATGGCCGGCCTCGTTTAGTAGACTTGCTAGAGAAACTCCAGACAATCGCAGGTATTGAATGGATCCGCTTATTGTACTGTTATCCGGACTTTATTACACAGGAATTAATCGAGGCACTGGCTTCGTTCTCTAAGGTCTGCCAGTACATGGACCTGCCATTGCAGCATATCAGTCCGCGGATACTTAAAGCCATGAACCGCCGTGGCACTAAAGACGAGATTATTTCCTTGCTGGTGAGACTGAGGGAACGCATGCCTAGAATTACCCTACGCACTACTTTCATTGTTGGTTTTCCGGGTGAGACCGATGAGGAATTTCGTGAGTTAGCGGATTTTATCAAAGAAGTGGAATTTGACCACGTGGGCGTTTTTAAATACTCGCGCGAGGAGGACACTGCTGCTGATTCCCTCCCTGACCAGGTCAGCGAAAAAGTCAAGGAGGTAAGGTTCCGCGAACTGATGACAATTCAGCAACAAATCAGCAGGAAGAAGAATCAGAAGGCCATCGGCTCGGTTGTGCAGGTACTAGTGGAAGGACCTTGGATTGAAGGCGACGGCATTGTGGGCAGGGCCAGGAAAGACGCCCCCGAAGTAGATGGGAAAGTCTACGTCACCGGGGCGCAAGTAGCCATAGGTCAGTTGGTAAAAGTCTTAGTGCAGGAAGCTTCCGAATACGATTTATTTGGGGTGTTAGCCAGTGAATTTAGCCAATAAAATAACACTTAGTAGAATTTTTCTTTTACCGGTATTCCTCTTTTTTATTTCGCAACAACCGCGGTTCGGTTCTTTCATCGCTGTTCTGGTTTTTGTAGTAGCAGCTGCCACTGACGGCTTGGATGGGTACATTGCGCGCAAGAAAAAACAGGTGACCAAGCTTGGCCAACTGCTCGACCCATTGGCCGATAAACTCCTCGTCATGTCAGCGCTAGTTTCCTTGGTGGAGCAAGCGGCCCTGCCGGCGTGGATTGCCATTATCATTCTGGCGCGGGAATTTGCCGTGACTGGTCTCCGCGGGGTAGCGGCTGCGGAAGGCAAAGTGATTGCTGCCAGCAAGTTCGCCAAGCTCAAGACTGTGACCCAGATCGTGGCTATCGTCGCAGTCATGCTGAATAACTATCCGTTTTCCCTCATCGGGTTTCCCTTTACAACGATAGCCTTGGCCATCGCCGTAATTTTTACCATTCTTTCTGCGCTTGAATATTTTCGTGATGCCGTTCCCTTGCTCGAATCATAGCAGAGCCCTAGGACTGCGCCAGATCGAACAACAGCACTTCGGCTTCCTCTCCTCGCGCCAGGATATTGTGGGGGGAGGAGGTTTTGAGGGCATCTCCCGCTCTCAATAAATGGCCGTTGACCTCTATGTTCCCCTTTATTACATGCACATACGCCATGCGAGAGGGGTCGAGATCATAAACTATTCCCTCAGAACCGTGAACCGCGCCGAGATACAACATGGCGTCTTGACGGATGGTCACCAGAGGGGCGTGCTCATCGGCTGAGGCAATAAGGCCTAGACGGCCTCGAGCGAAGCCGGGCGGTAGCTTTTTTTGGGCATAGCTAGGGGCAACTCCGCGCACATTGGGTTCTATCCATATCTGCAGAAGGTGCGTGCTGACCGCTCCGTTGTTGAATTCACTGTGGCGCATGCCAGTGCCGGCGGTAATGCGCTGTACTTCATACGGCCCAATCGTCGAGGAATGCCCCATAGAATCTTCATGATGCAACTGACCGCTGAGGACAAGGGTGATTATCTCCATGTCGCGATGGGCGTGCATGCCAAAGCCGTGGCCAGGCTCCACATAGTCCTCATTGATGACGCGAAGAGCTCCGAAGCCCATGTGCAGGGCATCATAGTAATCGGCGAACGAAAAAGAATGAGAGGTCTTTAACCAACCGTGGTTCGCTTGCCCGCGGTCCTCACGCCTGCGAATTGTTTCAGCATAGCTAGCTTTTCTTGACATCTTGATCCTCCTAAAGTGGTAATCGTCTACTACAACTCAAGTATACCATAATATGACTTTCTGCGCAGGACATCAGAAACTCGGTGCTAAGTCGATCCGCGCATTTTGTTATAGTAAAGGAAGGGTGCTATGTGGTGAAGGCAGAAATAATTTCTGTGGGGACGGAGCTTTTGCTAGGTCAAATAGTCAACACCAATGCCCAATTTTTGGCGTTGCAGATGGCTGAACTGGGCATAGGTTTGTATTTTCAGACGGTGGTGGGCGACAACGAGATGCGTTTGATGGAGGCTGTGCATCAGGCATTAGCGCGGGCTGATGTGCTTATCATCACCGGTGGGCTAGGGCCGACTGAAGACGACATCACAAGGGAAACAGTGGCGAAAGCCTTCGCTAAGGATCTCGTCTACGTTCCGGAAATTGAAGCTGAATTACAACGTATTTTCTCCGGTAGGGAAATGCCCGCGAATAATCTTCGCCAAGCCTATCTACCCAGGGGAGCGGTGGTCCTGCCAAACCCACACGGCACGGCTCCGGGTCTGGCCTTGAAACACCATCTCGGTCAATTGATCTTTCTCCTGCCTGGTCCCCCCAGGGAAATGCAACCGATGTTTCGAAATTTCGTCATACCCTACCTACAAGAGCAGGGCATGTTGAACGGACGGGTTATTTCGCGGACGTTGCACTTTGTGGGCATTGGGGAGTCGAAAGTGGCCGAGGTCCTCAGTGATTTAATCTCCAACCAAAGTGTGCCCACTATCGCTCTATACAGTAAGTTAGGAGAGGTCGATGTGCGTCTGACAGCGCACACCACGGGCGTTGCGGCAGCTGACAGCTTGTTTTCTTCCGTGAGGGCCGCAATTTTGGCTAGACTACAACCCTATTTCTATGGTGAGGATGAGTGCACCCTTGCTCGGGCGGTAGGAGAGGCTCTAGGCTCAAGGGGACATCTCTTGGCAGTTGCCGAGTCTTGTACTGGCGGGATGATCGGGCACCTAATTACCAATGAATCGGGTTCTTCTGCATACTTTCTCGGCAGCCTGGTCTGTTATGCCAACGAGGTCAAAACTCAGTTACTAGGAGTACAGGAAGCTACCCTCGAGCAGTTTGGGGCGGTATCGGAAGAGTGCGCCCGCGAAATGTTAAGGGGTGCCTTGCGGCTAAAGAATGCTACGGTTGGCCTAGCGGTCACCGGCATTGCCGGTCCACTAGGCGGCACAGCGGAAAAACCTGTGGGCACTGTCTGGTTGGCCGCCGGATGCCGTTCGGTCGTGAAGACTAAGCAGCTTAGCCTCACGGGTGATAGAGAAGCAATTAAGGAGCGCGCCGCACGGCTAGCCTTAGCGCTTCTACTCAACCTTTTGCGAGAAGGAAAGTAGTTGCGAACAACTGTTCGTTAGTATATAATCGTAGCAATGAGAGAGGCAGGGGGTTTAGTTATGGAGAAGAAAAAGGCTCTAGAGATGGCACTGCATCAGATAGAAAAGCAGTTTGGTAAAGGTTCCATTATGCGTCTAGGTGGCGAACAGCTGATGGCCCTAGAGGTCATATCTACTGGGGCGCTCTCGCTTGACATCGCTCTTGGCATTGGTGGGGTTCCGCGAGGTCGGATTATCGAGGTGTTTGGTCCTGAGTCTAGCGGTAAGACAACCGTGGCCCTGCACATTATTGCCGAAGCCCAAAAGAATAAGGGCGTGGCTGCCTTTATAGATGCGGAGCACGCACTCGATGCTTCCTATGCTCGCAAACTTGGGGTCAACATAGAGGACCTGCTCGTTTCCCAGCCGGACACCGGTGAGCAAGCCTTGGAAATTGCCGAAGCATTAGTCCGTAGCGGGGCGCTTGATGTGGTGGTAATTGATTCTGTTGCCGCTCTCGTCCCGCGGGCTGAAATCGAAGGGGAAATGGGCGATGCCCACGTCGGTCTGCAGGCCCGCCTCATGTCCCAAGCCTTGCGCAAACTAGCCGGTGCGATCAGTAAGTCGAAAACTACCGCTATCTTCATCAACCAGCTCCGCGAAAAGGTTGGTGTCATGTTTGGTAATCCTGAGACAACTCCAGGCGGCAGAGCACTGAAATTCTATGCCTCAGTGCGCCTTGAGGTCAGGCGCATTGAGTCCATTAAGTCCGGACAAGAAGTTGTCGGCAACCGCACCCGTGTCAAGGTGGTTAAGAACAAGGTTGCTCCCCCCTTCCGTCAGGCGGACTTTGATATTATTTATGGGGAGGGCATTTCGCGGGAAGGAAGCATTCTCGATACGGGTGCTGATATCAACGTGGTTGTTAAGAGTGGGGCCTGGTACTCCTTCGAGGAAGAACGTCTCGGACAGGGCAGAGAGAACGCCAAACAGTACTTACGAGAGCATCCCGAGGTTTCCACCAAAATTGAGGCTCGCATCCGTGAGAGTCTTAAACTAGGTCAAGTGCCACACAAGAGTGAGGGAGAAGTTTTTGAAGAGCAGTGAGGCCAAGGAAATTGCGCTGCGCCTGTTAGCGCGGCGCGATTATACCCGAGCTGAGCTAAGCCAGAAACTGCGCGAGCGCAGTTTCTCCAGCGACCTTGTGGCTGAAATTTGCGATGCTTTGGTGGAGAATGGCTTTCTTGATGATCAGAGAGTAGCAACTAGACTGCTCGCTACTGCTCTGGAAACAGATGACATGGGCAGTGCTCGTCTCGCTCAATTGTTGCACAAGAGGAAGCTCAGCCGCTCTATGTTCGAAGAAACAATGGCAAGCTTCCATGCGCATGTTGATGAAGTGGAGCGAGCAACAGCGCTCGCCGAACGCTTCATTAATGCTGGCTTAAAGAGAGCTGCCATCGAGAGAAGGCTCTGGCAAAGAGGGATGCCTGCCCATGCCGTGCGAGCTGCCGTAGCCAATGTCAATCTTGACAAGGAAGTCGAAGAGGGCTAAAATGTTCCCAGAGAGTAGAAATTCTCTTTGCTAGTTGTAATGGACCTTGATGAGTACCGCGTGGGATCCCCTATGCTGGCCGAGGGTTCTCGGCCATTTTTTTGTAGTAATTCTCAAAGAAAGGAGGAGAGGGATATCGAATATTTTCTATTGGTTCTGAGTTTGCTAGCATTACCTGCCGCGGCTTTCGGCGGCTATCTATACCGAAAAAGAGTCAGTGAGAAAGTCATTGGTGAGGCGGAGATTGTTGCCACACAGAGACTTGAAGAGGCTAAAAAACAAGCCGAAGCAAAGAAGCGAGAGTCCGTACTTGAGGCTAAAGATGAAGTGTATAAATTGCGCCAAGAATTCGAACGTGAAATCAAGGAACGAAGGGCCGAGGTGCAACGCACTGAGCGTCGTCTCGTGCAAAAAGATGAAACTCTTGATAGAAAAATCGAACAACTCGAGCGCAAAGAAGAGGGCCTCACACGGAAAGATGCCGAAGCACAAAAGTTAAAGGAACGGGCGGAACAATTAGTCGACAAGCAGCAGGCTGAATTAGAGAAGGTGGCTGCCTTGTCCAATGAGGAAGCGCGTCATTTACTTTTAGCCAACGTGGAACGAGAAATTCGCCATGATACTTCGGTTATGATCCGCGAAATTGAACAAGAAGCACGCGAAGAGGCGGACAAGCGCGCCCGCGAGATCGTCACAGTAGCCATACAGCGCTGTGCAGCCGATCACACTGCGGAGACTACGGTGTCTGTTGTGTCCCTGCCTAATGATGAAATGAAGGGTCGCATTATCGGTCGTGAAGGCCGCAATATTCGTGCTTTAGAAACGCTGACTGGTATAGACTTGATCATTGACGACACACCTGAGGCGGTGATAATCTCAGGATTTGACCCGGTGCGCCGGGAAGTGGCACGTATTGCCCTAGAGCGTCTCATTGTCGACGGACGCATTCACCCAGCGCGCATTGAAGAAATGGTAGAGAAGGCTCAGAAAGACGTTGAGCAGCGCATTCGCGAAGAAGGTGAAAAGGCTGTCTTTGACGTCGGCATTCACAATATGAACCCTGAGATCATCAAACTGCTTGGTAGATTGCGATATCGCACCAGCTATGGGCAGAACGTGCTCAAGCATTCTTTAGAAGTAGCTCACTTAGCTGGCGCTATGGCTGCGGAATTAGGTGTAGACATCCACCTGGCGAAACGCGCCGGACTGCTGCATGACTTGGGTAAGGCTATTGATCACGAAACGGAAGGACCCCATGTGTCCATCGGGGCCGATCTTGCCAAAAAATTTCGTGAAAATGCACAAGTGGTCAATGCTATCGCCTCGCACCACGGCGACATAGCAGCGACGTCGGTCGAGGCGGTTCTAGTGGCTGCTGCTGATGCAATCTCCGCGGCTCGGCCGGGGGCCCGTCGGGAGAGCCTCGAGAACTACATCAAACGACTACAAAAACTCGAGGAAATCGGTTCGTCTTTTGAAGGCGTAGACAAGGTATACGCTATACAGGCTGGCCGTGAAATCAGGATTATTGTTAAACCAGATAAGATTGATGATCTGTCTGCGGTTAGGGTAGCGCGGGAGATTACAAAGCGCATCGAGAATGAGCTTGAGTATCCTGGCCAAATCCGTGTGACCGTCATTAGGGAAACAAGGGCAGTCGAACTAGCAAAATAGCAATGTAAGAGCCGAGCTATGCTCGGCTCTTACTACAGGGGGCGCTTATGTTAAACATTCTTTTTCTCGGCGACATCGTCGGCCGTCCAGGGAGGGAAGCGGTGCAAAAATTGCTGCCGCAAATCCGCCAGCAATACAGTATAAACTATTGCATCGCTAATGGGGAGAATGCCGCGCATGGCACTGGTCTCACGCGGGATGTGGCGGATGAACTTTTTTCTCTTGGAATTGACGTCATCACGGGTGGAAATCACATTTGGGATAAAAAAGAAATCCTTTCCTTTATTGACGATTACCCCCGTGTTGTCCGGCCATACAACTACCCCCCTGGTGCTCCGGGGAGGGGGGTTTTTGTGACCGAACTAGGTATGCCCCCGCGGCCATTGGCGGTTATTAGTCTCATGGGTCGTGTTTTCATGCCTCCGGTCGACTGCCCCTTCCGTGCGGTCGATTGTGCCCTCGCCGAACTCCCCCGTGATACAACCGTGCTCATCGATTTTCACGCTGAAGCCACCTCAGAAAAACTAGCTCTCGGGTTTTATTTGGATGGCAGGGTCACAGCAATAGTCGGGACGCACACCCATGTCCAAACGGCTGACGAACGTTTGTTGCCTAAGGGGACCGCTTATTTGTCTGATGTTGGCATGTGTGGTCCTCATTTTTCAGTTCTGGGGATTCAAGTTGATGCCGTGGTGCGTCGGTTTACGTCGGGCTTACCGACAAAATTTGACGTAGCTGACGGCGTAGGCATCCTGTCTGGTGTGGTGCTCCGCATTGACCCAGTGAGCCGACAAGTTGTTTCTGTTCCTGAGAGAATTCAGCGGTTGATACCTTAAATGGCGACGAGGAGGACAGATTCGTGAATGGTAAGGACTTGCATTTGCGCACACTGGTCATTGATAGCCATTGTGACACCTTGATGAGGGTCATCGGCCAGCGACCATTCAAACTCTCTCAAGAACATACAGACGGGCACGTAGACATTCCTCGCCTCCGTCAAGGTGGTATAGGGCTACAGTTTTTTGCGGCATATATCGAGCCCGAGTATAAGCCCCTGAAGGCGACTAGGCGGGCGCTACAATTTTTCGATGGGTTCTACCGTGAGCTCGATGCTAATCCGCATGATTTGCGACACGTTTTGTCCCATGCCGACATTGAGCTGGCCCGCCGGGAAAATAAGATAGGCGTCCTCCTATCGGTGGAGGGCGGGGAAGCACTCGAAGGTGATTTAGGCGTTTTACGAATGTTTTACCGCTTAGGGGTGCGCTCCATAGGTTTGACGTGGAACGAGCGCAACCAAATTGCTGAAGGTGTAGGAGATTGTCGCAGCGGGGGTGGCCTTACCGACTTTGGTGTCAGCGTCATCAAAGAAATGGACCGTCTTGGCATGATCATTGACGTTTCGCATCTGTCCGAACCTGGGTACATGGATGTCCTCGCCGTGAGTAAAAACCCCATAATTGCCTCGCACAGCAATGCTCGTTCTTGCTGTGACCATGTGCGCAATTTAACCGATCATCAGATTCTGGCTTTACAGAGAAATGGGGGAGTGATGGGCATAAATTTTGCCTCCCAATTTGTGAAGCACGGCGAAAAGGCGACCATAGCGCACGTAGTCGACCATATGGTCCACATCGCCAGCCTAGTCGGGTGTGACCATATTGGTATCGGTGCGGATTACGATGGCATTAGTAGAACACCCATTGGCTTAGAAGATGTCGCTAAGTTGCCGTACTTGACCGAGGCCATGATGGCCCGTGGTTTCTCAGACGATGAGATTGTAGCGATACTTGGCGGCAATTATCTGCGCGTGCTATCGGTAGTACTAGGCTAGCTTTTCGGCTCGCCCTCCCGCGAAAAAAATGTTGAATAGTGCGGTGAGGTATGAGATACTGTAATGGATTAATGGACTAGTCCATTAGGTATGAAGGTGGGTTTACACTGATGGTGGCAATAGAACTGCGCAGAAAATCAGGAGTTCCCCTTTACGTTCAGCTGAAGGAGCGCATTAGGCAGCAGGTGGTGACCGGGGCCTGGTCTCCGGGGTTTAAGCTACCTACGGAGCGCGAATTGTCGACGTTACTGTCTGTCAGCCGCAATACTGTCAGCCAAGCGTATCAGGAATTAGAGACTGAGGGCATCCTAGTGTCACTCCAAGGTAAGGGTACCTACTTGGCAGAGGCGGACTTTAGTACCTTAAATGCCAGTCGGTTTCATCGCCTAAAGGCCATCGTTGATCAGGCACTGGCCTATTCTCTGCAAGAGGGTTTTGACTGTGATGAGTTTAGGGAAGTCGCCAATCATCAGGCTCTCGAAAAACAACGCTTGCTCAGTGAAGTCCGCATCGTTTTTGTCGAATGCAATAGGGAGCAAGTGGACTATTTCTCCACGCAATTAGCCCTCGGGAGTGGCATTCGGATTGCGCCCCTCTTGCTAGAAGAATTGCTGTCGCCGACCCCTGTCGTCCATCGATTAATCGAGGAAGCCGAAATCGTTGTGACCACCTTTTTTCACGAGAAAGAAGTTAGGTTGGCGATCGGACAGGACAAGCAATTAGTAGCCGTAGCACTAGACCCTCAGCTGGAGACGGTAGTCCGCATCGCTAGGATTCCACGCAACAAAAAGCTTGCTCTCATCTGCATATCTCCGGTTTTTGCGGAAAAGGTGCAGGCTTCCTTAATCGCTGCAGGGGTAGAACATAGCTTAATCGTCGCGACACAGGCCGATGATGAGCACAGCTTACAAAAAAAACTCAATGAATCTGATATCTTGTTGGTCTCCCCAGGACGTAAGCGCGAGGTGGTCGCACTTTGCCCACTTGGTAAGGAGATTATTGAATTTGTCTATCGTCCTGACCTAGGCTCTAGCAACCTCTTGCAAAACGCAATTTTACGGCTCCGAGAAGGAGGTTTAGAAAGCCGTTATTAGCACGAAAGTAATTACTGACAAAGGGGTGTGACAATTGATGAATAGTAAACCCTACCGTGTAGTACCCGGCCCCGAAGGCTTACTTCCCCCTGCAGCTGCAACTTGCGGCATTGTTTTGCCCGAGAAGGGAGAGGGCCTTGTTCTAGGCTCACTGCAAAGTGAACAGGAGACCTTGCTGGTGATGGCTCGTGAACTGTTGACCCGCAAAAATCCCACCATCTTCCCCGGCCCCTTGGTGCTTTGGGCCTGGAAAGAGGGAGTTGCCGAGAAGGCAGCGAGCGTGCTGGAGTTAGCGGACGAAATACCTGGGGTGCGCATTATTCCCATGCCAGATTATCGGCCAATTTACCCAAAAATAGACCCGGAAGCAGTTATTAACCCCTGCCATCCCAATCTGACCATTTGGCACAATAAAATTGAGGTATGTGTCTTTGTTGGCGTTCACTGCCACTTTGCCAATATCACCTTGAAGATGATCAGAGCGGGCACCAATTGCTACACCATCACTCTCTGTCATGAGGCAGGTCATGAGGATTCTATGGCCTCACTGCCATTCTGTGGTGCGGACCAGGTGCGCGCGCTAACCGAGGCCATTAGGCAACTGAAGCGCGAGGGCTTGCGCCCCAGGTATGCTGACACGCCCGGAATACAACTGACTCCAACGCAACAGACAGTGTTAAGTGGTCTGGCCTGGCAACACGGCGATGGCGCATTGGCCGAGTAGAGAGGAGTACATGATGGAAAAGCATGCGAAACAACGCGTAGTTTCACCGGAATACATGTTCTTTGAAGCACCGCGCACGCGCCATTTTATAACCGGCAGCGAAGCCGCCAGCGAGGCGGTGCGCAGAGCGAATCTAGATATTGCCATAGCTTATCCCATTACGCCACAAAGCGAAACCATGCAGCGCGTTGGCGATCTCTTTGGCGAGGGCTTCCTCAAAGATTATTATCGGGCCGAAGATGAAATCGGGGCATTCTCGGCGATTTCCGGTGCCTCTCGGACAGGAGTCCGTTGCCTTACTGCTTCTTCCGGTCCCGGGCTCATGCGTGGTTTAGAGGTTATTGCGTCCTGGCCGGGGCACCGTCTTCCGCTGGTCTTCCTCATTATGTGTCGCGTAATTAATGCTCCGCTCTCCATTCAACCAGACAATCTAGAACTAGCCTACATGCTCAACACAGGTAGCGTCCTTTTTCATGCCGAAAACCAACAGGACTTTTTTGACTACACCTTGGCCTCATTCATCATCTCGGAAAAATGCGAAGTTACGCTACCTGTTTCGGTAGCAGTAGATGGCTTTTTCGTCACTCATGCGCGAGGCTGGGTAGAGATGCCGTCGGCTGAACTCAAACTCCCGGGGCGTGACTGTTACAACGAGGCCGTGCCAATGATTGACAACGAGAACCCGCCAATTCGCATTGCCCGCGATGCACCAATACAAAAGAGTAATTTTATCAGTTACCAAATGCATGCCGCTTGGCAGCAAGAAATTCACGCCGCCCAAGAGCGCTCCCGTCGTTGGATCACTCGCTACATGGGAGGACTCTTAGAAATAACTAATCCCGATGCCGAAACCATAATTATTGCCTCCGGCAGCGCTGTGTCGCAATCTCGTGAGGCTCTCCGGCAAGCCCAAGACATGGGACATCAGGTCGGTCTCATCAAGATCAAGTCGTTGCGGCCGTTTCCCGTTCAGGAGTTAAGGCAGGCTTGCCAGCATGCTAAGCGCATTATAGTGCCGGAGTTCAACTGCGTTGGGTGGCTGAATCGCGAAGTGAGAGCAACGCTTTATGGCCATACAGAAGCAGAGATTGCCGATGGCCCGCGCGTCTATGGCGGCATCACCATGCCTACAGAGATGATCCTCGAGTGGTTACTAGATGCCGAAAAGGGTGGGCAGTAGCCATGACAAAGAGAAAGTCCATAAAGAGAGGCGTTTTGATATGGCATTAAGAACACTAAATGTTGCCCCTGGTTTCATGCGCTTTATGCCCAAGGAATATCAGGACTTGGTAGAAAAGGGCCCTTTCGGACGCCAGATCAAGGTGACGGACCTAGGTACATTTAAGGAAGTTCTCGAAGAGCACCCGATGTGTGAGGGTTGCGCTATGGCATTTTTTATCCGTCTATCGCTTGCGGCCTTACCTAACCCCGAGCATACGGTTATGGTTGGTACAGCAGGATGTGGAAGGCTAGCTATATCGCAAGCCGCGATCCCCTTCGTCTACGGCAATTACTGTGACACCAATGGAGTGGCCACCGGACTCAAGCGGGGGTTGCAAATTCGTTTCCCAGGGCAACACAAGGATGTCGTGGTGATGGCGGGTGACGGCGGTCTCTCCGATATCGGCTTTTCCCAAGTCATGCACTCTTGGTTTCGCAAGGAGAAGTTCACCACCATCATGCTCGACAATGAGGTCTATGGGAATACAGGCGGGCAGGAGAGTGGTATGACGCGTAAAGGCGAAGTAGTGAAAATGGCACCCTTGGGCAAGCAATTTGAAAAAATCGACATGCTTGGTCTCGCCCAGACATCAGGTGTCGCCTACATCGCACGTCTCACCCCCACTAACCCCAGTCGAGTTTTCAGTACCATCCGCAAAGCAGTCTTGATCGCGCGAGAGGTCGGCCCCACCTACGTCCAGGCCTATACCTCCTGCAATATTGAATATTCCATAGCCCCAGAAAAAGTGCTCGACGATGCTCGTCAGGTAGAAAAAGAGCGCTATGGATTTGTGGAAATCATGAGTGATGAAGCCAAAGCATACCTAGAGAGAATAGACGCGGAAAGTAAGGCCTAACTAGCGTGAGCTCGCCGCGTACCATGGGTAGCATATAGGAGGAGTGGGCATGAGAAGATACAACATTCGCATGGCTGGTGTTGGTGGACAGGGCGTGGTGACAGCTTCCCATGTTCTCAGCAACGGCGTTATCCTGAGTGGGGGGGAGAGCACGATTGTTCCCTTTTTCGGCTCAGAAAAGCGCATGGCGCCGGTGGAGAGCTATGTCCGTATAGCTGAAAACCAGCTGTACGAAATAGGAGAGATCCTCTACCCTAATTTCATCGCGATTTTTCACAGCCAAGTAATAACCCATGGCAAATCATATACCATGCCGTTTTATTCAGGACTTAAGGACGATTCGGCAATTCTCATCAATGCACATCATCCCTTGCCTCTAAGCGATGATGAGAAGAGGGAACTCTGTGAAAAGCGGGCCAGGGTCTACTATTTGCCGGCCATGCAAATAGCATTAAAGCATGCCGGAACCGAGGTGGCAACCAACATGGCTATGCTCGGTGCATTATGTGCCATTATTGGTGTGCCTGACCTCGCATCTTTAGAGAAAGCTGTCGGCGAGCGCTTTCTTGGCAAAGGATTTGTGGCCTCAGGGGGCACTGCCTCGCTCGACAAAGCCATGGAAAAGCAGTTCACTCATAAGTTTGAGCTGGTACAAAAGAACATGGAAGCTATTCATGCGGCGTATGATTTTGCGGTACAGCATGGTTGGGCACAGGCCCATTCCAAGGAGAGTGACCTAGCATGTATAAAATAGCCCAAGTTGATGCTGCAAAGTGCAGCGCGACCAATTGTCGCCTGTGCACCCTCTACTGCCCGGAACCGAATACCTTGCTTTATGATGAAAAGCGTAAGACCACCTTTGTCGCCATTGACCGCTGCAAGGGTTGCGGAGCATGCGTCAGAATTTGTACAGATATTGCTAAGCGCAGTTGCATCAAGATGGTCCCCGTCGGGGATGTGCAGAACGGGTTCGAAATGTCTAAGTACGGTTTTCCAAATAAGGAATAGGACTAAATTTTACAGGGGAGGTAATGATTAATGTCGACAGAAAATCTGAACGTGTTTGAACAAGTGCAGGTGCAGATAAAAGAAGCCTGCGATCTCCTTGGGTTGGACAACAGCTACTACGAAATTCTTAAAACGCCTCAAAGGGCCATGGAAGTATCTATCCCGGTGCGCATGGATGATGGCTCGGTGAAAACCTTTAGCGGCTATCGCTCCCAGCATAACACTGCCAATGGTCCTGCCAAGGGGGGAATCCGCTTTCACCAGGATGTCACATTCGATGAAGTAAAGACGCTTTCCATGTGGATGACCTTTAAGTGTGCCGTTATCGGCTTACCCTATGGCGGCGGCAAAGGTGGCATCACCGTTGATCCGACAAAGTTGTCTATGGGCGAAAAAGAGCGCTTGGCAAGGGGCTTCGTGCGGAAGCTAGGGGATTTTATTGGTCCCGAGATCGATATTCCTGCCCCCGACGTCAACACCAATCCCCAGATCATGGCTTGGATGGTTGACGAGTATAATGCCATGCGCGGCTACAACAACCCCGGCGTCATCACCGGAAAACCCGTCCTCATCGGTGGGTCGCTCGGGCGCACCGAGGCTACGGGACGGGGCGTAGTGATTACCACCCGTGAAGCGTGTGCCGCCTTGAAGATCGATCTAAAGGGTGCTAAGGTTGCAGTCCACGGCTACGGCAATGTCGGTAGCTTCGCCGGTCTCTACCTCCATGAAATGGGCTCCAAAGTGGTGGCTGCCTTCGATCTTGGTGGCGGGGCTTATCATCCCGATGGCATGGATGCCACTGTACTGCAGGACTATGTCACCAAGCACCGCACAGTTGCCGGATTCCCCGGTAGCAAGACCATCACGGCCGATGAACTATTCGCCCTTGATGTCGATATCTTGGTGCTTGCCGCCCTTGAAAACACCATCACCATGGAGAACCAACATCTAGTCAAGGCGAAGGTAGTCGCCGAGGGCGCTAATGGCCCGGTAACCACCGAGGCTGGCAAAAAAATGTTTGAGCGTGGCATTGCTATTTTGCCTGACATTCTGGCTAATGCCGGTGGCGTCACCGTTTCGTACTTTGAGTGGGTCCAGAACCTACAAAACTACTACTGGCCCCTAGACGAGGTGAACGCCAAGCTAGAACGCAACATGGTCAACGCATTTGCTAATGTTTGGAAGATGGCCAACGACAAACGTGTTGACATGCGCACCGCCGCCTACTTGGTGGGTATCCGTAGGGTTGCCGATGCGATGAAATTGTACGGTTGGGTGTAAATTAGTTTATTGGCTTGTGCCCTCCTAGTTCGGCTGGGAGGGCACAAATTTTTAAGAAATGGTTCTCGAAGTGCGACAATAATGTTAGAATGTATACAGTATTTTCGACGGCTAGACAGAATTCCTCATAGGGAGGTTCTTTGATGGACGAGCAACTACAGAAATTTTTTGAGAAATGGGACGAAAAGGCGCAGAAATCTGTGACAAAAAATCCGGAACGGAAATTAGTGTTTACTAATGCTTCTCGCCTATCTATCAAGCGCGTATACACCCCCCTCGATGTTGCCGGTGACTATCTAGATGATATTAATTTGCCTGGGGAGTACCCCTTCACTCGCGGAGTGCAACCTACCATGTATCGCGGCCGATTTTGGACCATGCGGCAGTATGCGGGCATGGCCAGCGCCGAGGAGTCTAACGCCCGTTACCGCTACCTATTGGAGCAGGGTCAGACGGGACTCAGCGTGGCTTTCGACCTGCCCACTCAGATTGGCTATGATTCTGATCATCCCCTTGCGGCGGGGGAAGTCGGCAAAGTCGGCGTGGCTATTGACTCTCTAGCCGATATGGAATTGTTGTTTAAGGGCATTCCTCTAGATAAGGTGAGCACCTCAATGACCATTAACGCGCCGGCGGCAGTGCTCCTGGCGATGTACATTGTTGTTGCCGAAAAGCAAGGCGTTAGTCAGGACAAGCTCGTGGGGACTATTCAGAACGACATACTCAAGGAGTACGCAGCTCGAGGAACATACATTTTCCCACCCGGGCCCAGCATGCGTCTGATTACAGATATTTTCGCCTATTGCGCCCAGCACGTGCCAGAATGGAACACCATCAGCATCAGCGGTTATCATATTCGCGAGGCGGGGTCTACGGCAGTGCAAGAAGTGGCTTTCACGTTAAGCGACGGCATTGCCTATGTCGCGGCAGCCATCTTGGCTGGTCTTGATGTAGATGATTTTGCTCCGCGACTATCATTCTTCTTTAACTCGCACGTCGACTTCTTCGAGGAAGTGGCTAAATTTCGAGCCGCACGCCGCCTGTGGGCCAAAATCATGAAGGAGCGCTTTCAAGCGAAGAATCCACGCTCCATGATGCTTCGGTTCCATACGCAGACAGGTGGGTCGACGTTAACGGCGCAGCAACCGGACAACAATGTCGTCAGGGTGACCCTGCAAGCGCTGGCAGCCGTCCTTGGCGGCACCCAATCCCTGCATACCAACTCTCGTGATGAAGCTTTAGCCTTGCCAACGGAAGACTCGGTCCGCATAGCCCTAAGGACCCAGCAAATCATCGCCTTCGAAAGCGGAGTGGCCGATACTGTTGATCCACTCGCAGGATCATACTACATCGAAAACCTCACTAATGAGATCGAGGCCGCTGCGTGGTCCCAAATTCAAAAAATCGACGCCCTTGGTGGGGCCATCGCTGCCATCGAAAAGGGATATATGCAGCGTGAAATACAGGAATCTGCCTACGATTGGCAAATGCAAGTAGAGCGTAAAGAGCGCATCGTCGTGGGTGTCAATCAGTTTCACGTCAAGGAAGGTGCACCGCGGGGATTGCTCAGAGTAGATGCCGCGGTCGGCGAGAAACAAATACAAAGGTTGCAAGTCCTGCGGAGCCAAAGAGACAACCAACAGGTAAGAGTGACTTTAGCGCAGTTAGAGACAGACGCTAAGAGCACCGCCAACATCATGCCGTCCTTGATAGAAGCAGTACGGGCATATGCTACGCTTGGCGAAATCTGCAACTGCCTGCGCAACATTTTCGGTGAATATCATGCGGACAATCTGTTGTAGAGAGGGGTGCAATGATGACCGAGGGAATGCAAATTCGTGTGCTAGTGGCCAAGCCGGGCCTTGATGGGCATGACCGGGGGGCCAAGGTCATAGCCAGGGCGCTCCGTGATGCGGGTATGGAAGTAATTTATACCGGGCTGAGACAGACTCCGGAACAGATTGTCGAAGCTGCGTTACAAGAAGACGTCGATGTAATTGGCCTTAGTTGTCTGTCGGGCGCACATAACCACCTATTTGCCCAAGTGATTGAGCTGTTGAAAAAGCACCATGCGGAAGACATCTTAGTGGTTGGTGGTGGAGTAATCCCTGAGGAAGACATCCCTTTGCTGAAAGCGCAGGGAGTCAAGGAGATTTTTACACCGGGCACCGGCACTCTTGCTGTTGTGGAGTTTATTAAGAAGCATGCTTTGCCTAGATAATCTGCGCGAGAGGTTCTTGCAAGGAAACATGCGCGCCCTAGCACAAAGCATCTCGCTAGTGGAAGACAACCCCGAATTAGGCGCGAAGTTTTTCAGTCTTCTTGGGCTACCCCAGGGCAATCCGCGCATCATAGGTATTACGGGGCCACCTGGCGCAGGCAAGAGTACCCTAACCGCCAAACTCGCGCTCGCGCTCTTAGCGCGCGGCGAGAGGGTTGCCCTGCTCCTCATTGATCCATCCAGCCCGTTCTCTGGGGGAGCCATTCTCGGCGATCGGATCCGCATGCACGAATTAAGTGGCCTTTCAGATGTCTATATCCGCAGTTTGAGTACTCGCGGCAGCCTAGGCGGACTTTCGGCAGCCACAGCTCGTGTCTTGCGCCTCCTACAGCACGGCAATTTCTCGACCATCATCTTGGAGACTGTCGGCACGGGTCAGGCCGAAACTGATGTTGTCATGGCGGTGGATGCGGTGGTGGTGGTTGCTGTACCCGGGCTAGGCGACGATATCCAGGCGATGAAGGCTGGTATTATGGAAATTGCCGATGTGTTCGTGGTCAATAAAGCCGATAGAGATGGTGCCGACCGCACAAAACTGCAAATTGAGGCTATCCTGGGCATGCAAGAGGGGCGGCGTGTCCACCCCATCCAGGTGGTGCCGACAATAGCCACCACGGGACATGGCGTCGACAAACTCACGCAGGCACTTGATGACCATTTTGCTTACGTGGAACAAAGTGGTGAACTAGCTCGGCGCCGCGAGAAGCGTTGGCACAAAGAGTTCTCCGCCTACGTAGCAAACATCTTGCTTGGGGATTTCTTCTCCTGGGCCAACAGTCAGGGCATAGGGATAATGGCTAACGCAGATTGGGCCGAGATAGAAGTGTATGGACTGGCCAAGCAGGCCACCGCTCAATATTTTACCGAAAGGATGAAACGGCATGTTGAAGAAGATTGATCACTTGGGGATTGCCGTCAAGGACCTCGACGCTGTGCGCAAGTTCTATACGGAATTCCTCGAACTACCTGATGCCGGGGAAGAGGAAGTCCCTGAACAAAAGGTGCGGGTTGCGTTTTTTCCCATCGGAGAGACTAAGATAGAACTCCTCGAGCCTACCTCACCGGAGAGCCCCATCGCTAAATTTCTCGAAAGCAAGGGTGAAGGGATACACCATGTGTCATTTGCGGTAGACAACATAACCGAAGCGCTCCTTAAATTAAAGGAAAAAGGGATTCGCCTCATCGATGAAGTCCCGCGCAGAGGCGCTCATGGGGCGAAAATAGCCTTTATCCACCCCAAAGCCAGCAGTGGTGTGCTCATAGAGTTGTGTGAACACACGGAACATGAGGAGGCCTAAGCGCAGATGTTAGAGAAGATCAGGGAACTAGAACTACTAAGACAGACCATTTCCCTAGGCGGTGGGCAGAAACGCATCGATAAACACAAGGAGAAAGGGAAGCTAACAGCGCGTGAGCGCATTTTGTTCCTGCTTGACCCCCAGAGTTTTGTCGAGCTTGACCTCTTTATGCGCCATCGTTGTACAGACTTTGGCATGGAAAGCGTCGAAGCTCCAGGGGAAGGGGTAGTCACCGGCTATGGAACGATTGACGGCAGATTAGTCTATGTTTCCTCACAAGACTTTACGGTGGTCGGTGGGTCACTAGGTGAAGCCCATGCCCAGAAGATCTGTAAAGTGATGGATATGGCGGTGCGGAATGGGGCGCCCATGATTTCCATCAACGATTCCGGCGGCGCCCGCATTCAAGAAGGCGTCGATGCCTTAAATGGTTACGGCAATATCTTCTACCGCAATACCCTAGCCTCCGGGGTCATCCCGCAAATTTCGGTCATCATGGGGCCCTGTGCCGGGGGTGCGGTGTATTCTCCGGCTCTAACTGATTTTGTCTTTATGACCGCGACCCACAGCCAAATGTTCATCACCGGACCGCAGGTTATCAAGGCGGTGACCGGCGAGGACGTCACTATGGAAGACCTCGGCGGGGCAAATGTGCATAACACTACCAGTGGGGTAGCGCACTTTATGGCGGCAACGGATGAAGATTGCCTCACCCAGGTGCGCCGCTTGGTAAGCTTCCTGCCAAGCAATAATTTGTCCGAGGCACCCGCAAATTTTTCCGACGACCCCGTCAGCCGGGTGGGGGAGCGTCTGCTGGAACTCATTCCTGCTGAGGCAAATCGCAGTTATGACGTACGCGAGTTAGTCGCCGAGGTCATCGACGATGGAGATTTCATGGAAGTACAACCCTTTTACGCCGAGAACATGGTCGTAGGTTTCGGAAGATTAAATAGCCGGACCATAGGGATAATAGCCAACCAGCCCAAAGTGCTCGCGGGAAGTCTGGATATCAACGCCTCAGACAAAGCTGCTCGCTTCATCCGTTTCTGCGATAGCTTCAACATTCCCCTCCTCACCTTTGTCGATACCCCCGGCTACCTGCCAGGAGTAAACCAAGAGTATGGCGGCATCATTCGCCACGGGGCTAAGCTACTCTATGCTTATTCCGAAGCCACCGTGCCCAAGCTAACCGTCATCGTGCGCAAGGCATACGGCGGAGCCTACCTCGCCATGTGTAGCCGAGCACTGGGCGCGGATACGGTTATCGCTTTTCCCACGGCGGAGGTTGCCGTGATGGGCCCAGAGGGCGCAGCGAACATTCTCTTTAAAGATTTTATCTCTAACGCCGAAAGTCCCGCCGAAACCCGCCGAGAAAAAATTTCTGAGTACCGGCAGAAATTTGCTAATCCCTACGTGGCGGCAGCCCGCGGCATGGTAGATGATATCATTGACCCGCGGGATACCCGTCGTGTTCTGTGTAACGCACTAGAAGCCAATGCCACCAAACGCGAACAAAGGCCCCCAAGAAAACACGGCAACATGCCGCTATAGGAGGACAATATGTCAAGTGAGTTATTTTTCTATGGCCTAAAAATCACCGCCATTGGCATGGGTATTGTTTTCGTCACCCTGTATGTTACCCAGCTCATACTCCTCGGTCTTGGCCAAATAGCGACAGCCCGAGCCAAAAACAAACCACAACCATCTTTAGCAGAAAATCCACCCTTGGATGAAGTCCCGTCGGAGATAGTGACAGAAGAGAACCCAATGCTAAGTCCCAATCGCCATGAGCCAAGTTTCGGTGTTTTAGTAGCCATTTCTGCGGCCTTGGCGGCGATGCTCGGCAGTCGTCCGGTGAGCATCATTAGTATCCGGAAAGAGCAGAACGGTGGCAGTGCCTGGCAGCAATCTGCCCGCCTGAACAGTGCCGAACGCCAGCAAAACTAGGAAGGAGCCGATTTTAGTGCAGAAGAAGTATCGCATCGTAGTAAATGGCGAAGTGTACGAGGTCGAAATCGAAGAAGTCAGCGGGTATAGAAGTCCCGTTGGGTCCGCGCCCCTGGCCGCTCCCGAGCGTGCGGTTGCCCCTATTCGCCCTCAGTCTGCCCCTGTGGTCGCATCACCTAAGGAAAAAGCTGCGCCGATCAAGAGCGCAACTCCTGCCCCTACCGGTGCTGGAGTGGTAACCTCTCCTATGCCGGGGACTATCTTGCAGGTTAAGGTAAACGTGGGGGATGTCGTAAAATATGGCCAACCGGTCGTCATCCTTGAAGCTATGAAGATGGAGAACGAAATCGTAGCCACGACGAATGGCACCGTTAAAGAAATAAGGGTTGGCAAGGGCGCCACTGTCAATTCCGGTGACGCGCTCGTGGTGATCGCCTAACCATAGAGGGAGGAAAAACTTTGCTACAAGAAATTATTGCGATTCTTATTGACCTGTGGGGTACAACAGGTTTTGCCAACATGACACAGGGGCACCTCATCATGATTTTCATTGCCTGTTTTTTTCTCTATCTTGCCTTAGTGAAAGAATATGAGCCCTTGCTTCTGGTGCCCATCAGCTTCGGAATGCTCATTACGAATTTACCTCTGGGCGGCTTGATGACACCGCCTACCGGAGAAATGGCCGGCGGCTTAATGTACTATCTTTACCAAGGAGTTAAGCTAGGCATCTATCCACCCCTGATCTTCCTTGGCGTCGGAGCGATGACCGACTTTGGCCCCCTCATTGCCAATCCCAAGACCCTTTTGCTCGGAGCCGCAGCCCAAATTGGTATCTTTGCTACCTTTATGGGGGCACTGGCCCTTGACTTCACTCCCCAGGAGGCCGGCGCCATAGGCATCATCGGAGGTGCCGACGGCCCGACCGCAATCTTCCTCGCGGCCCGCCTAGCACCTCATCTTTTAGGTTCTATCGCCTTGGCGGCATATTCTTATATGGCTTTGGTTCCCGTCATCCAACCGCCCATTATGCGCCTCCTGACGACCAAGAAAGAGCGCGAGACGGTTATGCAGCAACTGCGTGAAGTTTCGAAATTAGAAAAGGTACTTTTCCCTATATTGGTCACCCTTCTCGTCAGCCTATTGTTGCCTCCGGCTACACCTTTGGTGGGCATGCTGATGTTAGGCAATCTCTTTAGAGAATCAGGAGTCGTAACTCGTTTATCCGATACAGCGCAAAATCATCTGATGAATATTATCGTGATTTTCTTAGGCATTACGGTGGGAGCTTCCGCTCAGGCCGAGTACTTTCTTACCTGGGAGACGGTGGCCATCGTCATCCTTGGCTTGGCTGCCTTCGCGGTGGGCACAGCCGGTGGCGTGCTGTTTGGTAAAATAATGTACTATGCGACGGGTGGCAAGGTAAATCCTTTGATTGGTTCGGCAGGGGTGTCCGCAGTGCCCATGGCGGCGCGTGTTTCCCAGAGCGAGGGACGGCGTGCGAACCCAGCTAATTACTTGCTTATGCATGCCATGGGACCGAATGTGGCCGGTGTCATCGGCTCGGCCATAGCCGCGGGTGTGCTGCTGTCCATTCTTGGGTAAAAGAAAATGGAGGGACACTAGTCTCTCCATATTTCTTTCTTCAAAGCCAGTGTGAACTAGACACCCTCTAGAGGAAGGAGGAGGACAACGTGAAGATTCCGGTAGGCATTTCTGGACGGCACCTGCATCTGTCAGCCGAGGACTTAGCACTGCTTTTCGGAGGGAATCGGGCGCTCCAAAAATCTAAAGAGCTAAGCCAGCATGGACAGTACGCGGCGATGGAGAGAGTGACTTTGGTAGGACCTAAAGGAGAGATTGCCAATACGCGGGTGCTAGGTCCAACTCGCCCGCGCACTCAGATAGAGGTCAGTATGACCGACGCTGTGAAACTTGGTATAATGCCCCCAGTAAGAGAATCAGGGGATATGACCGGGGCCAGCAATATCCGCATTCGCGGTCCCATGGGCGAGATTGAAATTCTAGAGGCCGTCATCATAGCATGGCGACACATCCATATGTCCCCCCAAGAAGCCGTTGACCTCGGGCTCTGCGATAAGGATAGAGTAAGTGTATGTGTACCAGGGCAGCGCGGCGGGTCCCTAAACCAGGTGGTAGTCCGCGTGCGGCCGGACTTTAGGCTTGAACTGCATATTGATACCGACGAAGCTAATGCCTTTGGGCTGCAAAACGGTGATTTAGTGGAGATTTGCTAGGTACTGCTTCTGGTGTTTACGGAGCAGCAAACCCTTCCCCGAGGACTTCATGTGCTTCGGTAACTATAATAAAAGCGGATTTATCTAACTCTAAGACAATTTGCTTGGCTCGAGTCAGTTCTGTCCTACCGACGACGCATAATAGCGTCGTCTTCTCACTTTTGCTGAAGCCTCCCCGGCTCGGGAACATGGTGACGCCGCGCTCTAGTTTGGTCATGAGCACAGCGGCAATCTTGTCGGCTTCGCCGGAGATGATAAAGAGTGCCCGCGCGGTGTAAAGACCATCTTGCACGACGTCAATGATCTTTGTACTAACGAATATCGCTATAAGGGCATACATGGCATATTCAGCGGTGAACATAATGCCGGCGAAAAGGACTACTGCCGCGTCAATAAATAAGAGGGCCTGGCCTATGCTTAATCCAGTGTAATGGGTGACCAACTTGGCCAAAATATCCGTTCCCCCAGTCGACCCGCGAAAACGAAACACGATTCCCATGCCTATACCAGTGATTACCCCGCCGTAGATAGACGCCAACAGGGGATCGGCAGTAAGCACACTCAGCCCCTGGCTGAATTCCACGGCGAGAGAAGTCGCTAACGAGCCAAGAATAGTGTAAAAACCAAACCGGAAACCGAAAACGAGAAAACTGGCGAACAATAAAGGTACATTTATCGCGAGCAGTACGATGCCTGGCGACCATCCCCAGAGATGAAATAGAATCGTCGCAATACCGCTTGCCCCGCCGGCGGCAATGCGATTTGGGATAAGCAAGGCATTGAGCCCTACACCTACGACCAGCGACCCTAGGATAATTCCCATATATTCCATAAGACGTCTCCACATGACCATCACCTCAGCCCATTATACCACGAGGTGCCGGACGCATTATTAAGGCTACGCATTCGCTTCATCCATATGTTAAAATGACATATCAGGCATCATCGCTAGGAGGATGGCAGTGAATATCATCATTTTTTCGGCAAACATTGGTCATGGCCACAATCAAGTAGCCCAGGCCGTTAGTGATCAACTCCGCCTGCATGGACACACCGTACAGCAGATTGATGCCTTGGAGTTCGTCAGCCCTTTCTTCTCTAAGGTCTTGCTAGAAAGCTATCTAAAGTTGCTACGATACACCCCTAGCATCTACGGGCACCTGTATCAGCTGACAGAGGAGCCGCCATTTTTTGACTTCTCAGCGATTATCAATAACTTATTTTGCACCATGTTTAAAAAATTACTATCCCAGTTTAAGCCCGACGCTATAATTTGCACCCATAGTTTTCCAGCCGGATTCCTCTCAGCACTAAAGGTTCGCCTTGACATTAAAGTCCCGCTGTTTGTAGTGATCACAGATTACACCGTGCATTACACCTATGTGCATCCTGCGGTAGATACCTATGTAATTGCTTCTCCGAAGTTATCCTATTTATTGAAGCACATCGGTGTGGAAGAACGCCAAATCGCTCCGCTCGGCATTCCCCTGCGCCGCAGGTTTGACAACCCGCCATGCCAAGCAAAAGCAAGGCAGTTGCTTCGCCTCTCTAGCAAGCCCACACTACTCCTCATGGGTGGCGGCTTGGGGATGGGTACCTCAGTAGAAATGGTGCGCCTGCTGGACCATTACCTTGATGGTCTGCAGTTATTAGTCATTACCGGGAAGAACGATGCTCTGCATCGCGAACTGCTAGCATCGCGCTTTGGGAGTGATGTGCATATCGCAGGGTATGTGGATAATATCGAGACTTACATGGCGGCGGCGGATCTATTAGTCACCAAGCCGGGAGGCGTCACTTGTGCCGAGGCCTTGGCCATGGGCCTGCCTATGGCGGTCGTGTCCCCCATTCCTGGCCAAGAATTTCGCAATGCCTCTTTTCTAGTCGAACAACAGGTTGCCATCCAGTTGGACGTCAATTATATGGCGCAAAAGCTTGTCGACCTAGTGGGGGATGAACTTCGCTTGTCCTGCATGAGCAACTTGGCTCGGCGATTAGCCAAACCAAAAGCCACTGCCCACTTCGTGGAGCTACTGCAAGGGTCGAAAAACTAATTCTCAGGAGGAAAAGTATGCATTATATCATCCATACTTTCGGCTGCCAAATGAATGTAGCCGATGCGGAAGTTTTAGCCGGCCACTTAGAGACCATGGGGTATTCGGAAACGACAACGGAGGAATTGGCTGATGTCATCTTGCTTATCACTTGCTGTGTGCGCGAGCATGCTGAAAGTAAGGTTTACGGTAAAATTGGTGAATTATACGACCTGAAGCAAAAGCGTCCCGAGATCATCTTGGGCGTTGGCGGGTGTATGCCCCAACAGGCGGATGTGGCGAGCAAGCTGCAACAGCGTTTTCCCTACTTGGACCTTGTTTTTGGCACGCACAACCTAGCCTCTTTCCCGGATTTACTTGACCAAGTCAGGAATTCAGGGAGCACAGTGGTGGAAGTTCTCCATGGAGTGGGCGGAATCACTGAGAACATGCCGCGCGTGCGGCGGGATAATCTCAAAGCTTGGGTTACGATTATGTACGGTTGTACAAATTTTTGTACATATTGCATTGTCCCCTATGTCAGGGGAAAGGAGCAGAGTCGCGAGATGTCGGCCATACTAACCGAGATTTGCGATCTAGCAGAGCGTGGCTATCGGGAGGTGACACTCCTTGGTCAAAACGTTAACAGTTACGGCACAGATCTTGTGGCTCACCCCGATTTTGCCGACCTCCTACAAAACATCGAGCAAATTTCGGGTATCGAGAGGGTGAGATTTATGACCTCGCACCCAAAGGACTTTTCTCGAAAATTAATTGCCGTGCTTGCGTCCAGCAAAAAAATCTGTGAACACTTACACTTGCCGGTGCAGAGCGGCAGCAATCGCATCTTACAGGCCATGAACAGAGGCTACAGCAGGGAACACTACATCGCTTTAGTAGATGAGATTCGTCGCTCTATTCCTAATACCGTACTCACCACCGACATCATAGTCGGTTTCCCCGGCGAAACAGCGGAGGACTTCGAAGATACACTGAACCTTGTCAGGGAAATCCGTTTTGATGCGGCCTTTACCTTTGCCTATTCTCCTCGTTCCGGCACGGTTGCCGCTACCTGGGCAGAACAATTAAGCAAGGAAGAAAAAAAAGAGCGTCTTAAGCGACTTAACGACAGCGTCAACGAGATTGCCTTAGAGCGAAATAAACCTCTCGTCGACCAAATTGTCGAAGTGCTGGTGGAGGGACCAAGCAAGACCGATGAAACCATGCTGACTGGGCGTACGCGTGGCAACAAGTTGGTTCATTTCCCTAGCGACCCTTCGGTAATCGGGAAAATCCTCGCTGTGAAGATAACAAGAGCGCAGACCTGGAGCTTATTTGCCCTACCGGTAGGTATGCCAAGATAAACCTATAAGAGCTCACTTAAGGGGTGTGGTTCTGCTGTCAAAATATACTCCGATGCTCCAGCAATATCTTGATATCAAGGCTATGCACCGAGACTGCATCCTTTTTTTTCGCTTAGGAGATTTTTATGAAATGTTCTTCGAAGATGCCGAAGTTGCCTCTCAACTCCTAGGTATCACGCTCACTGCACGTGATGGCGGACCTGAGGGCAAGGTGCCCATGTGTGGAGTGCCGTTCCACGCAGCTGAATCTTACCTCGCGCGCTTAATCAGTCTAGGGCAAAAGGTAGCCATCTGTGAACAGGTAGAAGACCCTCGGACTGCGAAGGGCCTAGTTAGGCGTGAGGTAGTTCGCACCATCACCCCCGCGACGGCCCACGATGCCCCGTCCGACACCAACAGCTACATAGTCTGTTGGCTAGACAGTGACGATGAAAGCGCACTCGCTGCTGTGGACTACACCACAGGTTCCTCGTTGGTTCGAACATTCCAAGGCAAGCGCCGCCATGAACAGGCAGCTGACGAAATCTTGCGCCTAGCCCCGAAAGAGATAATTATCTCTACTGCCGAATTACCTGACGAAATTAGAGCAGCTTGCGCCAGGCAACAAGCCCTTGTGCGGCAAACCTCTCTGTTATCGCCCGACAAGGCCAGCGAAGTAGTTTATGCTACTTGGAGTGAAACAAACTTGGCATCGCTGATGCAGCAAGCCCTAGGCGAAATTATCTACTACTTGAGGCAACTCAAAGTAGGAGGGTTCGGACACTTTACCCAGCCGGTGATTGAATCCGACCAGGGGGGCATGGCCCTTGATATTGCTACCCGGCGCAATCTGGAAATTACCGCAGCTCTGCGCAGTGGCGAACGCGAGGGGTCGTTGCTCTGGGTTTTGGACTATACAGTTACGGCCATGGGAGCGCGGTTGATCAAGCAGTGGCTAGAGCAACCGCTAGTAAATATTAGCCGGATTAGTGCCCGTCTCAATGCTGTGGAGGCTCTCTACGAGCAGAACATGTGGCGTGCCGAGCTACGGGCGGCGCTCGGGCGAGTTTACGACCTTGAGCGCTTGCTATCTAAGGTGACTGGCAATACAGCCAACCCCCGCGATATGTTCACTTTAGCCACATCAATGACTGCGGTCGGTAAAGTAAAAGATCTGTTGCAAGGGACCACCGTGGCACTATTAGTGGAGATATACCATGAGCTAAACCCTCATGAGGACTTCCAGCACTTACTTTTGACCGCACTCGACCACAACGCGCCACCTAGTTATCGCGAGGGAGGAGTCATTAGGCCTGGGTTCAGTAGCGAGGTTGACCGCCTCCGCGCCATCAGTCAAGATACAAAGGTGCTTCTCGCCTCATTTGAGTCTCGAGAGAGAGAGGCCACCGGGATCAAATCCCTCAAGGTAGGTTTTAACAGAGTATTCGGCTACTACCTCGAAGCCACTAATAGCCACCTCCCCTCAATACCGCCTCGGTATCATCGCAAGCAGACCTTAGCTAATGGGGAGCGCTACATTACTGAGGAGCTGAAAGAGCTAGAAAACGCCATATTAACGGCCGAAGACCGCCTAGTCACCTTGGAAGAAGAGCTCTTTCTTTCTTTGCGCGAACAGGCGGCCAGTATATCCGGTAGCCTGGTACAAGTCGCGCGTCAACTTGCCGTCCTTGACGTATTGCAGTCTTTCGCTGAGGCGGCGGTTCGGCACCGATTTTATAGGCCGGAGGTAACCTTTGGGCAGACCATTACCATCAGTAACGGCCGCCATGCCGTAGTTGAAAGAACACTAGGTAGCCATGCCTTTGTCCCCAATGACACCCACCTCCGGCAAGGCGAACTGGCGGTTCTGACAGGGCCAAATATGGCTGGAAAGTCAACGTATATGCGACAGGTAGCCCTAATTGTGCTCATGGCGCAGGTGGGTTGCTTTGTGCCAGCTGAAAAAGCAGTAATCGGATACGTTGACAGGATATTCACCAGGGTTGGCGCGGCAGATGACCTCTATAGCGGGCATAGTACTTTTATGTTGGAGATGTTAGAGACAGGCACGGCGCTGACTGAAGCCACCAGTAGAAGCTTACTGCTTTTTGATGAGGTCGGTCGGGGGACGAGCACCTATGATGGCATGGCCTTAGCCCAAGCCATCATGGAATTTGTTCATGACCACATCCAAGCACGCACTATCTTTTCCACCCATTATCACGAACTGACGGGCCTCTCCCAGAGTCTCACGCGCTGTCACAACTACGTGGTGGCAATTTTGGAGAGTGGCAAGGAGGTGGTCTTCTTGCATCGAGTACATCCGGGCAAGGCCAACAAGAGTTATGGCATCCATGTCGCCCGCATGGCCGGTTTACCTAACTCTGTTGTCAAAAGGGCCATTGCCCTCCTCAAAGACCATGAGAGCAACCAACGTCAGCCGTATCGACAAGGTAACTTCTTAGGGGATGTTGCTGCCGTGGCCAGCGTTGTAGAGATAGATCCCCGCACCACAGCTGCTCTCGACATGTTTAATCAGGTGGCGAACTTGGCTCCGGAAGCTTTGACTCCTCTACAGGCACTGAACTTGCTGCATGATTTTAAAGAAAGAACTCTGGGAGAGCGTGAAAACGATGAAAATTAACCTCCTGCCGACTGAACTTGCCAACCAAATTGCTGCGGGGGAGGTCATCGAGCGACCGAGCTCAGCCGTAAAAGAGTTAGTCGAGAACGCCATAGACGCCAAGGCGGAAAACATCGGCATTGACATTCGCGCGGGGGGGCTTGAACTCATCCGCGTTACTGATGATGGTTGCGGTATGGACGAAGGTGATTTACGCATCTGCCTATTACGCCATGCCACCAGCAAACTGCTTACCCTGGCAGACCTCTTCGCCATAGAAACTTTGGGCTTTAGGGGTGAAGCCTTGCCTAGTATCGCTGCGGTCAGCGCTATGACCATTCGCAGTCGAACCAAGGAGGCCGAAGAAGGGTACAAACTACATTGTCGTGGTGGAGAGCAAGTTGAGTTTGTCCCTGTGGGCATGCCTCAAGGCACCATCATTGAAGTGGGCGACCTCTTTTTTAATACGCCGGCGCGACTCAAATTCATGAAGAGTCACAGCTCGGAGGGACAAAAGGTGCTACAAGTGGTGGAACGGCTTGCTTTATCCCACCCTAGCGTGCGATTTACCCTGCGGGTGGATGATCGAGTGGTTTTGCAGACACCTGGGCATGATAAGTTAATTGACACCGCTTTGTCAGTTTTCGGACGTGATGTCGCCGGTCAGTTGCACTATTTCCCACCAACGCCGGCTAGGTCGTTGACACTCTCTGGTGTACTGGGGACCCCGTCATTGCATCGCCACAATCGAATGTGGCAGAGCTTCTTCCTCAATGGACGCTATATTGAGAATAGGCGGCTGGCAGTCCTCCTCGAACAAAGCTACCGCACCCTTATCCCTGCAGGCCGATATCCGGTAGCGATACTCCACTTGACGGTTCCTGCGCATGAGGTTGATGTCAACGTGCACCCGACCAAGGTCGAAGTGAGATTTCGCGATGAGAAGGCTGTGTTTGGAGAATTCATGACCGTCTTGCGGAACCAACTGTATCTTATGGCCAACAAGCAAGCGGGACGAGGGGCACACCACGTTTCTGACCCACAAAATACTGTCAGTCCAACTTTCAGTTACGATTTTCGGGATGCTACTGCTCCGCTGTCAATCTCTTTTATCAAGGAGCAACTGACAATTATCCCCCCTACCTCGACGTACCGCTTGATTGGGCAAGTATGTTTGGGTTACATTCTCATTGAGAAGCATGGAAAATTGGTCATAGTCGATCAACATGCTGCTCATGAACGGGTCTTGTGGGAGCAACTGATGGAGCAAGATGGCGGCATCCAAAACCTAGCACTGCCTTTGTCCATTGACTTTGGCACTTTAGCGCATTTCTTACCGCGTTACTTGCCCTACTTAGCGAGTTTAGGATTTTCCCTTGAGCACTTTGGGGGCAGCTCCTACGTACTGCGCTCACTGCCCGCTACTTACTTGGGCAACTTTGATGCCGAAATATTACGGGACCTAGTCGCTGATATTGAGTCGGACAACTTGGCGCGCGGCAAAGAGGTTCTTGCCGCAAAATTGGCCTGTAGAGCTGCCGTCAAAGCAGGAACTAAATTGTCACCGAGCGCAATGGTCGAGCTCCTTGATAAACTTTATGAAACTAAGCTGCCTTTCAGCTGCCCACATGGTCGCCCTATCGAAGTGGCCTTTACGGAGGCTGAGCTCTATAAACTCTTTCACCCGAAGTGAGGATTAAGATGAAACCACGAGTTTTAGCGATTGTTGGCCCCACGGCGGTGGGGAAGAGTGAACTTACTTTACATTTAGCCGCCAGACTAGACGGGGAAATTATCTCCGCGGATTCGATGCAAGTATATAGAGGTATGGATATCGGCACAGCTAAGCCATCCACCGCTCTAAGATCCCTCTGTCCACACCACCTTATCGATGTGGTGGAACCTGGCGCAACCTTTAGCGCCGCCGATTACCAGTTATTAGCAAGAGCGGCCGTCCGAGACATTCTTGGCCGCGGCAAACTGCCAATATTCTCTGGCGGTACGGGTCTCTACCTGCGTGCCGCCATTGATGACTATAATTTTACGGCAACAGAGAGCAATGAGCTCGTGCGCAACAAACTACAGCAGGAATTACGGGAGGCCGGTTTGGCGGCTCTATACACGCGTCTGTGGCATGTTGATGCGAAGGTGGCGATGCGCCTTGATCCCAATGACCAGCGACGCATTCTGCGCGCGCTCGAAGTATTTGAGACCACCGGTAGGCCACTCAGTGCTTGGGAATCAGAAAAAGACATTAGGTCTTCAATATACGATGCTGTTTTGATAGGTCTAATTCGTCCGCGGGATGAGTTGTACGCGCGCATTGACGAGAGGGTGGAGCAAATGATTGCGAGTGGCCTGCTAGAGGAGACCAGGCGACTCTATGAAGGCGGCCTGAGTTTTGTTGCCGGACAAGCCCTCGGTTACAAGGAGTTGCAAGCCTATCTCGAGGGGCAGAGCACCTTGGAAGAAGCCAAAGAGCGGCTAAAAAGACAGACAAGACGTTTCGCCAAGCGCCAGCTGACTTGGTTTCGTGCGGACCCGCGTATCCAATGGGTAGAAGCAGGGGACCTCCGGCAGGCAGAAGGTACCATCTTGGAAATTCTTGCAAAGGAATGGGGGATGCATTACAATTAGGCTGACTAATAAGAGGGAGGCTAGAAATGTCTAAACTTATACTCAATCTACAAGACCTATTCCTCAACCAGGTGCGCAAAGAGAATCTGCCGGTCACGATTTACCTCAACAATGGATATCAACTAAAAGGCATTATTAAAGGATTTGATAACTTTACCTTGGTCATGTTGGATGCTGAGGGTCGGCAGCAGCTTGTGTACAAGCATGCTATCTCCACGGTACAACCAGCCCGCTCCGTCAACCTCGGTTTGGCCGAAGGAGACAATTAGGAACAAAAAAGGAGCCTCCCTCTTGGAGAGGCTCCTTTTTATGTCCCATACCAGAGCCAATCCACCGACGGCTCCGACAAAGATAAATGGCAGGTAGACAAAGCGATAAATTCGCCCGGCAAAGCTGCCGAAGAGAAATTCCACGCACTTCTCGCCGTACCAGGACCAGCCGATGACGGTGGAAAAAGCGAAGAGGGTGATACTAATAGCCACGATAAAACCACCGAAGCTGGGGAGCCCTTCGTTGAAAGCTAGGGTGGTGAAAGCCGCCCCGGTTTTGCCCGTCTGCCAAACACCGGTCACGAGGATGGTCAGAGCGCTAACCACTTCATGTTCAGTCCCTTGGCGAGGTAGTACATCGGGCCACCCGCCCATGTGCCATCAGTAGATTTTTCCCGGTACTTGACGGCAAGGACTATCTCAGAGTACTTGGTGCCCATGCCGAAGAAAGCGCTAACCCACATCCAGAAAATCGCGCCGGGTCCACCGAGGGCGATCGCAGTGGCTACACCGGCGATGTTGCCGACCCCCACCGTCGCGGCTACCGCTGTCGAAAGGGCTTGAAAGGGAGAAACCTCGTCTTTAGAAAGTTGTTCCTTGTCAAAAATCTTCATCAAGGTATTTTTCATAGCATAACCGAAGTGGCGCACTTGCAAGAAGTTTACTTGCCAAGAGAGGATTACACCGGTGCCGACAATGAGGATTAACATCGGTGGTCCCCAGACGATACTGTTTAGCCAATTGTTAAATGATACGAATGCATCCATTTCTTAACTTCATCTCCTCTTCATTTAAAGTAGCGACAGCAACCGGCGTTTTTTATCGCACCTCTGTCCATCACCCCCACTGAGCACCTATGGGCATCTGCTTCGACGCGGGGAAAGGATCTTCCTGCATAACTAAGGGGAATATTGCGTCTTTTTGGATGCACCGCTCCAGGAGTTGGCGCATACCATGTTGTGATATGGTAGGGGGTGACATAATGCTAGCTCGGACCTGTGCGGAAGTTTATGCTTTGCTCGAGTCAGGGCATATTAGCATCTCCCAGGCCCTGAAGTGTTTGCGGGAAATTGAAGTGCGAACAGTTCATCAAAACCCCCAGGCGAGTCCACCGGCGGCAGATGCACTTGTTGATTGCCTCCTAGAGCTAGAATCACTCATTGGGCTTAAAGAAATAAAGACTTTGGTCAAGGAGATGCAGGCTTTCATCCATATCCAGAGGAGACGTGAAGAGGAGCTGCTCAGCACTGAACGCTTAGTCTTACATATGATTTTCAAGGGCAATCCCGGCACCGGGAAGACCACCGTGGCACGGTTGCTGGGTAGAATCTTGCACGGCATGGGAGTGCTCCCTAGGGGCCATTTAGTAGAACTTGAGCGCGCCGATTTAGTCGGCGAATACATCGGACACACCGCTCAAAAGACGCGGGAACAAATTAAACGGGCCTTAGGAGGCATCCTCTTCATTGATGAGGCCTATTCCTTAGCCCGCGGCGGGGAGAAAGATTTTGGCAAAGAGGCCATTGACACGATGGTGAAAGCCATGGAGGACCAGAAAGACAACCTTTTAGTAATACTGTCCGGGTATAGGCTGGAGATGGAACACCTTCTTAAAGCCAACCCTAAGCTCAACTTCCGCTAGGCCCTGCGCC
>QLUC01000020.1 GCA_018725275.1 Bacillota bacterium
TGTATTCCGTTTTCTAAAATGTACCCTAAAAACGGACAGCGCAGGTTTTAAAAACCCTAATTGTCCTTGCCAAAGGGTACGGCGTATCGTGGAAGAACCATCGGAACCGTTCCCAAAGCGTGACATGGGCAACGAGGCCTAGCAAAAAGCACCCCCGCGATGGCGAGGGTGCTTACCGAGTTTAGGTTTGTGGCTCGATGAGCCCGTAGTTGCCGTCCTTGCGGCGGTAGACGACATTCACCAGTTCGGTCTCACCATTGTTGAAGACGAAAAAGTCATGGCCCAGCAAATTCATCTGCATGACCGCTTCATCGAGGTTCATCGGCTTCATGGGGAAGCGCTTCGTGCGTACCATGCGCGGGGCATCATCGGCCTCGGCCTCAGTCGACAATGGGGTGGGGGGCAGTGGAGCGCGCAGGCGACGGGCAATTTTGGTGCGATAGCGGTCTACCTGCCGCTCTAGTTTTTCGACCACGAGGTCCACCGAAGCATACATATCCGGCGATTGTTCTTCGCCCCTTAAGATTAGCCCATTGACCCCGATAGTGACTTCTACGCGGTGGTGTTCCTTGGCGATGCTGAGAGTCACTTGCCCCTCACCCGCGCCATCGAAGTAGCGGTCGAGCTTTTTCAGCTTTTTCGTGACGTAATCCCGCAGTGCATCAGTTACTTCTACGTTTTTCCCTCTGACGCTCATCTGCATACGCTCATCCCCTTTCCTACTCTTAAGATACTATTCTCCTCCCGGCGGATAAATCCTGCCGGAGCGGCAAATTTACCGGTGAAAAGCAGCCGGGCTTAAAAAGGGCCACAAAAAAACCGAGAGGCCATTTTATGGCCTCTCATCACTCTAGCGCTTGGTCACATTGGCGGCTTGCGGGCCGCGCGGGCCGTCTACCACTTCGAACTCGACATCTTGTCCATCGTCGAGGGACTTAAAGCCCTCGCCGCCGATGGCAGAAAAATGCACAAAGACATCTTGCCCACCATCAGTTGTAATGAAACCGAAACCCTTTTGCTGATTGAACCATTTTACTTTTCCCCGTTGCTTCACAGAAATACCCCCTAATAATTTTTTGATCTAGGAAGAGCTATGGCCAAGACTAAAACCACAACCTCTTTCGCCCCTGCTGCCCTGAGCGTCTCTGCACACGCTCGCACGGTATTCCCTGTCGTGAGCACATCGTCAACCAGTAGCACGCGCAAATTAGCGAGATCGGCAGTAGCGCGAAAGGCGCCAAGTAAGTTACTTTGCCTAGCTTTGCTCGTCAAAGTATGTTGCGGCAGTGTGTTCTTGACCCGCACCAGGAGTTCTCGATAAGGCCAACCTTGGGACAAAGCTAGCTCGACAGCTAACAATGCGGCTTGGTTATATCCTCTCTGTAGAAAGCGGCTCCTATGCATCGGCACTGCGGTGACCACATCGACGGCTAACTGCTCGAGTAAGCCGCTGTTCCCAAAAGCAGTAGCGAAGAGGCGGGCGAGGTGAGGCTGACTTAAGAATTTCATGCTCTGTACTTGGCGACGGACCTGTCCTTCATAGGGCCAAAGAGCCACTACCCGGTCCACGCCCCGCCAGCCGACGCGAACCCACTGCGCTTGGCCGAGTTGGACACGCTCGTGGCAACTGCGGCAGAGTGGAGCAGGAGGACGAGCACAAAGCATACAAGTGTTTCGGTCAGGGAACAAAAACTCTAAGAGGGAGTCGACAAGTCTCATCTAAAACAGCCAACCCTGTTGCATGAGAAAAGCCAGACTGGTATATCTTTCTTCGAGCTTGTTGTTCTTCGTCGCGATGGCCACGGCCTTCTTGGTGCCCACGAGCACCACCAGTTCTTTGGCTCGCGTGATGGCCGTGTAGAGGAGGTTGCGCTGCAACATGATGAAATGCTGCGTGGTGATGGGCAACACCACCGCGCGGTACTCGCTGCCCTGGCTCTTATGTACGGAAGTAGCATAAGCGAGAGTCAGTTCGTCAAACTCGCTTGGGCCGTAATCGATGTGCCGGAGTCCCTTGCCGTCAGGATAGGCGACGGTGATTTCGCCATCGACGTCGATACTCACAATCCTACCGATGTCACCATTATACACTAGTTTGGTGTAATTGTTACGCACTTGCATAACTTTATCCCCAAGACGATAGATTGCCGCGCCAAGTTGCAGTTCTCCCTTGCCAGCGGACCGCGGATTGAGCCTTTCCTGCAGGAGGATGTTAAGATTTTCGACCCCACAGGTGGAGCGCCGCATGGGCGAGAGCACTTGAATATCATCTATGGGGTTCAAGCGGTGCAGGCGGGGCAACTCGCGGCTCACCATGTCTAAAACTAACATAACAATCTTCTCCGGCACTTCCTCGGCCACGAACATAAAGTCGCGGCGATTGGTCGCGAGGTAGGGAAACTCTCCCCTGTTGATGCGATGCGCATTGGTGATGATTAGACTCTCCTTGGCTTGGCGAAAGATGGTGTCTAGGCGCACCGTCGGCACGAGGCCGGAAGCAATAATATCGCGCAGCAAGTTGCCCGAGCTGACCGAAGGCAGTTGGTCGGCGTCGCCCACCAACACTAGGCGACACCCGTTTCTCACCGCCAGGAGCAGGTGCTGCGCGAGCGACAGGTCGAGCATGCTCGCCTCATCAAGGATGAGCAAATCACACGGCAGGGGGTTATTTGCCTGGCGCAAGAAAAGCGGCTTGCCATCAGCCTGACTGTACTCGAGGAGGCGGTGCACCGTCTTGGCCTCCTGCCCGGTGGACTCACTGAGCCGCTTGGCGGCTCTGCCGGTCGGAGCAGCCAAGCAGACGCACTCCTGGCGGGCCAGACAAAGATCGAGGAGCGCGCGCAGCAAGGTGGTCTTCCCGGTACCGGGGCCGCCGGTGATCACCGTAACGCCGTGCTCGAGGGCGGCGGTAATGGCCTCTACTTGCAAAGGGGCCAGCTTGATGTTATGCCTGGCCTCAAATTCGGCGAGTGCCGGCCCGTTATCCTGAGGCAAGAGGGAAGACTGGCGGCGGCTAAGGTCCCTCAATCTATGGGCCACCGCCCTCTCGGTGGCATAGACAGGGGCAAGATACACCCTGTTCTCATTGTCGATGTTCATGAGGACGAGGCTCTTCGCGACCGCTAAGGCATCGATGACCACGCCGACCCGCTCGGGTGGCACCTTAAGCAGCTCTGCCGCGCCACTTAGCAGCTTCTGGAGCGGCAGGTAACAATGTCCGCTGTTCTCAGCCTCGCGCAGTACATAGCGCAGTCCGGCGGCAATACGCCTTTGGTCATCTTTATCTAACCCCAGTTCTTGCGCCAATTTATCGGCTAGGGTAAAGCCCACCAATTGCACTTCGTCGGCCAAACGATAGGGGTTGTGGCGAACTATTTCGATCGTTTTATCGCCATAATGACGGTAGATGCGCGCGGCGTAACCGGGGGTAATGCCATGCCCCTGCAAAAACACCATGACCCGCTGTATCTCTCGCTTACCCTGCAAAGCCTGGCCAATTAGTCCGGCCTTGGCCTCCCCCAAGCCCGGCACCTCGCGCAATTTCTCTGGGGCGGTGTCTAGCACAACAATGGTTTCTTTGCCAAAGTGTTCGACAATCTTCTGCGCGGTGCGCGGCCCGACGCCCTTGATGAGGCCTGAGCCGAGATATTTTTCTATGCCGGCGATTTCGACCGGCACTCTCTCGGTGTAGGCACTGACCACAAATTGCCGTCCGTACTGCGGGTGTTCGCTGTACTCGCCCTCCAGCTCAAGGTCCTGTCCGGGGGCGACGGCGGGGAATGACCCGACCACCGTGAGCAGAGGCTTGTCCCCTATTTTTAGACGCAGGACGGTGTAGTGGTTGGCGGCATTGTGAAAAACGATGCGCTCGACGACTCCCCTAATCTTGACCAACCACTTCACCTGCTTCTTTCAACAGCATGCCTACAATCCATTTTGGCGACATCGAAACTGTAAACGCTTGCGCATTTCTAGGGCCGTGCGCTCGGGGGGAAAATCATCTACCTTAATAAAATCCACTGTTGTTGGTGTTTGGGCGTAAAGGTGGATAGGAATGTACTGCCCCAAGCGCATGGCAATGGCGTGACCCTCGGCGTTCAGAGCGGCAAAGTATACCGAGAAGTCATAGATTCTGTCGCGCTCTACCAGGTCGGCTAAAGTGCGCAAGGTCATTTCAACTCTCTCCGGCGAGTTAGCAAAATCGATGCCCATCTCCTCTGCCGGCAACCGTGCCTTATCATCCTGTAGCCAGTGGTAGAGCGCCAAGACTAAACCCACAAACAAGAAGGCCCACCACATCTTCGCCACCTCCCTGCCCTACAATATGCAGGAAGATAACCAAAAGCTAATTGAGGTACTGCTTGAGTAGATCTACTTTGTCCAATCTTTCCCAAGGCAGGTCGAGATCGGGGCGCCCAAAATGCCCATAGGCGGCCACTTGGCGGTATATCGGGGCCCGCAAGCCGAGGTCACGGATGATGGCGGCCGGGCGCAGGTCAAAGTGACGCGAAATTATCTCGGCCAAGACATCCTCCCCGAGCTTGCCTGTGCCAAAGGTGGCCACAGTAATGGAGACCGGTTTGGCCACGCCGATAGCATAGGCCACCTGAATTTCACAGCGCTCCGCTAACCCTGCGGCCACGATGTTCTTGGCCACGTAGCGAGCCGCGTAGGCTGCGGAACGGTCGACCTTGGTGGGGTCCTTGCCACTAAAGGCGCCGCCGCCATGCCGAGCCGAACCACCGTAGGTATCGACGATAATTTTACGCCCCGTCAGTCCTGTATCCCCTTGGGGCCCGCCGACGACAAAACGTCCGGTGGGGTTGATGAAATACTTGGTATTAGCGTCAAGTAAATCACGCGGGATGGTCGCTAGGACCACCTTGTTGATAATGTCCTCCCTAATGGTCGACAGGGGGATGTCGGGTTTGTGTTGGGCCGATACTACCACCGTATCCACCCTGAGCGGACGCGAGCCCTCGTACTCTACCGTCACCTGCGTCTTACCATCGGGGCGCAAGTAGGGGATGAGGCGCTGCTTGCGCACGAGGCTGAGGCGCCGCGCCAACTGATGGGCCAGACTAATGGGTAAAGGGAGGTATTCGGCCGTTTCCCGACACGCGTAGCCAAACATCATGCCCTGGTCCCCCGCGCCCAGGCTGGCCGCCTCGCCATTTTCTGCCAACCCTTCCCGCTGTTCAAGGGCAGCATCTACCCCCTGCGCAATGTCCGGAGATTGTTCGTCTATGGCGGTGAGCACCGCACAGGTCTCGGCATCGAAACCAAACTTAGCACGAGTGTAGCCAATGTCGCGCACTGTCTGGCGCACCAACTTGGGGATGTCCACGTAACAGGTAGTCGAAATCTCCCCCATGACGAGCACCAACCCGGTCGTGACCGCCGTTTCGCAGGCCACCCTAGCCAAAGGGTCCAAGGTCAAGATGGCGTCAAGCACCGCATCCGATACTTGGTCGGCAATTTTATCGGGATGGCCCTCAGTGACCGATTCGGAAGTAAAAAAATGTCTAACCCCACTCATACCGCTAGCCCCCCAGGTCGACCGGGAGAGGCTTCTCTTTTACCAAGAGAACCGTCCCTGTGGTCGTAATAATGCATTAAAGCCACACTGACATAGACGCTCGCCACGTGGGTGCCGATGGCGGTGACGAACCAAAGCGCATCCCCAAGTAATTGGGAGAGAAGCAAGTTACCGCTCCATTGCAACATAAATACCCCGCCGACGACCACAAAATTCGCCGCAGCGAAACGCACACCGCGCACCAGCGCGGGCCATAGGCCCAAGTCGCCGAGTGCAAGGGCGCGCACCCACATGCTGAGCAAAATAGTGCTGATGATGAAAAAGAAAATGCCACCTGCCACCCGCCAAACATAAACCATGAACAAGGCCGACACCTCCTGACTCGAGAGGGCGGTGATGGTTTCCCCGGCAGTGATTGCTTGGGCGTAATCAACAAGGAGCGGCCACCCCAAACCAATAATTATGGCGGCATACCAGAGGTAGCTGAGGATGCTGCCGGCGAGAACCCTAACGAGGAGGTGGCGCACGCCGTACAAAAAATGCCCGGTGTCCACCCTCGTGCCCCGGACGGCTTGTGCCTGCCAGTACATGCTTCCGGCATTAACACCGGCTAAGACCAAGACGGTGCACGCCGTCACAAACAGCATGGCGCTCCCGGCGGTCAGTATGTCCGGCAGGGCCGCTCCGGCGTCTATGGACACGATCTGTAGTAGCAGCACTACCATGAGCAAGACCACAGCAGACATGGCCGTGCCGAAGATAGGCGGAAACCAGACCAGCACGAGGTTATTCCTGATGGTCTGGTGCGCTTGGCGAAAACTGGTTGCTACGCTTGCTATCATAGATTCAAAACCACCTCTTTGGCGCTAATTGTAGCATGTTAGCGCTAAGAGGCGCAATGAAGCTTTACACGCCGTGCTTCGCCCGGGTGTTTTGCATTCGCTTTACTTGCAGGACAAAGCTCTCGAGCCGCGCTTCAATGACGGGGGGAAAGGGGCTGCCATCGCTCTCGATGCTGATAAAGGGCAGGTGCGGGTGCTCGGCGACGATTTTTTTGACTAGCTCGGAATCACTGCCCATAAACTGTTTTTCGGCATCGATACACTGCTTGATCAACGATTCGGCAATGCGCGCCGGCATGCACCCAAAGGGACCGATAGAGATGACCCCATCGACGCGGTCAACGATGTCGTTTAACGCGCAGGCCAAGGTGAGGATGGCCTCTCCGGTCAGCTCCGGGTTGATAATATGCGCCACGCTCTCCACCAAGCGCCTGATGTCGATGAGATGGTAGTCGTATAGATTCGAGGCCACAAATATGCCCTTAATTACCCGCTCGTAGTGCTCCATAACTTGCGCCTTGCCCCATGACTTCAGCGGCTGCATGGCCGTCACCGGGCCGCGCAGACCCTTGGACGCTAGGTAATTGGTGTAGTACACCCACTCGACCACCGGGGCCATGAGCACCACGATGCCTTTCTCAGCCAAGCGCTCCACGAGGTAACGCTGGGACAACCCGTCCCGACGCACATAGATCTCGCCTACGAGGGCCACCTTCGAAGCCTGGGACAAGGGAGTGTGGAGGGGAATGCCGCTGAGTAGCCTGGCCACGTCCTTGAGCGCCTTCACCAAGTCGCGCCAACCCATGGTGGCTATGGCTCGCAGCAAGATGTCTTCTGCCTCTCTATAGGTGGCTAGGGCCGCTTGACGATCGCGTGATAAAGTCAGTACAGCAGCGCGAATCTCTTCCATCACGTCGCCGATATGCGTCGCCCACAGGGCGCGCAGGGTAAACATATTGCCCATACCGCCGTAGCTGTCTTTGGAAGAAAGGGACATGAGGGCTAGGTCGCTAATTTGCTGCTTTTGGATGAGCATCTTGGTCAACACATTGTACTGGGCAAAGCGGCAGGACCCGCTGGTGGTGGGCATGAAGTAGACGGTCTTTTCCCCGCTTGGCCTTTGGTCTAAGTAGTTGTGGAGGCTCCCAATGGTTAAAATGAGGGGCAGACATTCCTTACAAGTGGTGTAGTTCTTGCCTCGCGCCAAGTCGGCTTCACTTGGAGGGGGTAAGGGAATGGCGGTGATGCCGAAGTGGCTGAACATGGACGCCAAAAGACGGGTACTAAAATCCCCCATGGTCGGGATGAGGACCTTAACTCGGCTATCGGTCAGGCGCAGTCTCTCGCCGTCCGAAGAACGAAAGACCCAAGACGTTCCTTCTTTGATCATTTCCGCAGGTACACATAGTGACTCGCCCGCGGAGACCGACCCCCGGATGCTGCCAAACCTCTTGATGATGTCGAGGAAGGCGTCAATGCGGGTGTCGATGCCGGCATCCGCCGTGTGTGAATCTAGTTCCAGCGTCAATGAGGGCTTGTCCTGCATTATCTCCCGGAAGTAGTTCAGGATGAAGGAATCCGGTCCGCAGCTAAAGTTAGTGATATAACAACCGAACAGATGCGGCTGCTCCTTGACAACTTTAGCCGCCTTCAAAATGCTCATGCCGGCCGCCCAGTGCATGGTGCCAATCGGCGGCTCTGCATCGCAGTCGAGCATTTCGTGCGGTAGCACCATGACGCCGCGCGAGGCAAATTTATGGGGTACGCCCATGTTGGCGAGGTCGAGAAAAGCATTATATGACCTGCCAAAGAGGACTACCACCGGCACCTGTGTCTCTGCCGAGCGCAGCAAGGCCTGCCTGCCTATCTCCTTGAGCTTGTCTAAAAAGTCATTTTGCGCCCGGACGGCAGCGCGAAAAGCACGCCTGGCTTCCCCTTGGCTCACGCCGAGCAGGCCCCCGAGCCGGAGCATGTTTTTCTCGCCTTCCTCATAAGTGCTCGGCATATTGAGTACAGGCGTCAGCAATTTAATGCCTTGGAGTTCACTCTTGAAGATACGCCGCAAAACATAAGGCTCTCCCTGAATCAATGGGCAGGTGGTGCTCGGTTTCGCGCCCCCGGTCACCGGAGTGGCCCGCACATGCGGCATCAAGATATAATCGGGCCGCTTACGCAGCAGGTTCATCATAAAGCCATGCGCCATGTCGAGGGGGTAGCAGAAGGGGGCATTGCGCCGTTCTATGCCCTCACCATCGAGGCCGTCGGAGAGGACTATGCTGAAGCCGAGATCAGCCAAGAAAGCGTGATAGAAAGGATAGAGGCTATTCGTCATGAGAGATTGGCTGATGCCCACGGTCCGGCCCCGCGGTTCGGGGGGGACAAGGGGTCGGTCATACAAAAGCTTCTGCCGCAGAGCCACCAGATTGAAGGATGCCGTGTCGTGCTTTTCATGAAGACGCTCGTTATAGTATTTATTACAGGCCCCGCCGAAGGGGTAAATCCGACCATCAACCTTGATGCGCGCTATGGAGCATTTGCGGTCACAGCTATCCTTGCCGCCGGCACACTCGAACACCGCGCCATACTCCACCTCGCGCGTAGCCAACTCGACCAGGTCAAATTTGCCCGGCGGGAGTAGCCCGGCCTCAATTTTGTGCCAGTATTCAAGGGCCACACCAAAGGCCCCCATGAGGCCGGGGTCGGGCGGAACGACGATGTCGCGATCGGTGATGAGCGCCATGGCCAAGGGCACCGCCTTGTTATAGCAGACCCCGCCCTGCATAAATATTTTTTGCCCTACTTTGCGGCTGCCCTTAACGCGGGTGACATAGTTGAGGCAAATGGCATAAACCAAGCCCGCGGCGATGTTCTCGCTCGAGATACCTTCCTGGATGGCGGTCTTGATGTCGCTGCCGATAAAGGCCGCGCATTGATCGTTAAAGTTAGGCGGCCTGTCCCCTTTGAGCGCAGAGTGAGCAATCTCCTCGGTCGCAATGCCGAGGGTTTCTTTGGCCGCTTCCTCGAGAAACGAACCTGTGCCCGCCGAACAGGCTTCATTCATGGCATAATCCGCAGGAACGCTGTTCACGATGTAGGTGTACTTGGCGTCCTGCCCCCCAATTTCAAAGAGCGTATCGACCGCGGGATCAAAATGGGCGGCCGCGGTAGTGTGGGCGATGATCTCATTGATGATTCCCCGCGTCAGGCCATGCAAACCGACTATCTGTCTGCCTGAGCCGGTCACCCCAAGCCCCACTATGGCTAGACCGGGTGGCACCTGCTCCGCCAGGGATAGGTAGCATTGCCGCGAGGCTCGCACCGGGTCGCCGTCGGTCCGCAGGTACTTACCGGCCACTATCGCCCGGTCGCGGGTGCGCATCAGTACCGCCTTGGTCGTGGTCGAGCCGGCATCAAGCCCGATGATGTACTCGTCAGCGAGCGTTACTTCTCCCCACAGCTGTTCCTTGAAGGTCACACGCGACTCTGCCTGGGAAAGGGGGGGCAGAAACTCAAACGAAGATGCGTCTTCCTTAAATAGTTGTGTGCCCCGAAGGCCCTGGCCATGCTCTTTGGCCCATAGCGCCGCCCCAAGAGCCTCGAAGGAGTCGGCACTCGCGGGGATGGTGACATTGAACCCATCGCGGCGCAGGAAGCTTATCACCGTGCTGTTCTTGGTCACTCCGCCCACGAGAAGGACATCCTTAGCATTCGCCTTCTGCAATAGCTCCGTTATCTTGCCCGCCATCATCCGCCCCAGACCGGCAACTACCCTGCCCTTCTTCGTGCCCTTGTTCAAAGCATGGGTACAATCGCTCTTGCTAAAGACCGAGCAGCGGTCCGCAATCTTGTACGGGGCGTCAATGTCGGCCTGCTCGCCGGCCTCGGCTGGACTTAGGCTCATGCGGCGAATCTGCTGCAGGAAAAATTCTCCTGTTCCGGAGGCACATTTGTTGCCCACATGGACCGTCGCAATGCGCCCTAGGCTATCGAGCGCATAGACAATAAAGTTTTCGCCGCCGGCACTGACCACCGCCTCGACTTTCGGCAATTGCGACTGCAAATGCAAGAGGGCCAGTTCAGTGGCCTCCGGCTCGGAGATCACCGGCAGCAGAACCTGTTCCTTGAGCTTGTGCCCGGTGAGGGCAATGCGCGAATGGGGCAGGACATACTCACCGAGTAACTCCTGCAGCACTTTTCTGGCATTGCCGCCGTGCGGGTGACTAGCCTGACGCAAAAGAAGAAACCCGCCGTCCCTTACTTCACCTGTAACAATTTTGATATTTGAAGAACCCAAGCATATGCCGACTACATGTTTTTCGTCCAAGCAAATCACCTCTAATTGCTATCTTGTCAGGGGCCAAGCCCTCACTATACTTTTTGACACTAGGCCCCCGTTTTCCTGCCTAGGAACACGGGCTGCTGCCCGGAAGTACTGCGCCAAGCAAGAATATGAGCGTTTAATGCGCTAACATTAAACGCTCATTATGCTTCCGCTAACTATTGTGCCTTGAGGCCGCTGACATATTCCATGGGGATGACCGATATCGCTACCGTCCCCGGCCCACCATGCACGACGAGGGAGGCGGTGAGGTCGGTGACCAGCAAATGAGCCACTTTTAGCTCTTTTTCTGCCAGGAGCTGCAATTGCGAGGCCAGCCCCGGGTCTTCGGCATGCATAATGGCCACCGCCAAGGGCCTTTGGCCATACTTTTCTTTTAGCAAGCTGACCATCTCTTTTAAGGCCCCGGGCATGCTGCGCGACTTGGACACCACTTCGACTAAGCCGGCGTTGATGCCCATGATGGGCTTCACTGAGAGGAGGGAGGCGATGAGGGCCTTAGCGAAGTTGACGCGGCCGCTACGGGAAAGGTACTTGAGCGTGGGAACGGTGAGGAAGGTGGATACCTCGGCCTTAGCCTGCTCGGCAGCCTCTACTACCTCTTCGACCGTCGCTTTTTGCTTCGCCTTGAGGGCCGCGGCGATGGCCTGCCATCCCCCGCCGAGGGCAACTTGCTCACTGTCTACCGTTACAACCTTAGCCTTGGTGGCCATGGTCGCGGCTAGACAGGCGGATTGATAGGTGCCGCTGGAGCGCGCGGCAATGTGAATGGAGACAATTTCCCCACCGAGGTGCTCATAGACGGTCAAAAAGTCTCCCGGGGAGGGCTGACTGGTGCCAAGCTGCTTGGACTGGCCGATTTTTGTAACCAGCAGACTGCGCGAAGCATCTACCCCTTCGCGATATGTTTCGCCATCAATCACAATGTTTACGGGCACTACCGCGATGTCCAGCAGCGTAACTATATCTTGCGGAATATTTAAGGCGCTATCAACAACAACTTTTACGGTCAATGGAGTCACCCCTTTCAAGAGTTGTGACGCTCCGGCAGAAGAAAAGTGTCGTAACACATTATGCCAGCTAAGCCTGCCACATGCACAATGTGGCGCGTCCGCGCTCTTTAGATATCCTCCTTTAGCGCCCAGCACAGCCGACAACGCGCTTCGTAAGACTCAACTCCCCCAACTTGTATTTGGGGGTCATGCATGGAAGCGGGGCGTCCGTCCACCAGCCGCTGGCTGATATAACCCTTGCTGCCACACCTGATGCAGATGGCGCGCAGCTTGTCCACCTCATTGGCAATGGCCAAGAGATGCGGCATGGCCCCAAAGGGCCGCCCGGCAAAGTCCATGTCTAAACCCGCGATGATGACCTTCTTACCGCGGGAGAGAAGTTTTTCTACCACTTCGATGGTCGCTTCTGGGGCAAAGAACTGCACTTCGTCAATCGCCACGATGTCAACTTGGGGAGACACTAAGGGGAGGATGTCGGCGATGGCGGTGACTGCTATGGCTTCGTGCTGGCGGCTGTCATGGGCCACGATATTCATGGAGTGGTAACGACCATCGAGGGATGGCTTAAAGAGCATGATGTCTTTGCGTGCATACTTGGCCCGATTGATGCGGCGAATTAACTCGCTGGATTTACCGCTAAACATGCCGCCGCAGATGACTTCTAAATAACCTAACAAAAAACCTCGCCTCCTCTGGCCGACGCCCCCATGTGTAGGGCATGGCGCAAGCGCGCGGCGATGAGCGCAATGGCCGCGTTGTTTAACCCACCTTCGGGGATAATGACATCGGCATGGCGCTTACTAGGCTCCACGTACTGCTCGTGCATTGGCTTGACCGTGGCGATGTACTGCTCGACGACTGACTCCATCGTGCGCCCTCTCTCGACTAGGTCGCGGGTGAGCCGGCGTAATATGCGAATATCGGCATCCGTATCCACGAAGACTTTCAAGTCGTACAGCTGCCGCAAGGCGGGATGGTGCAGGGCCAAGATACCCTCGACGATAATGAGTTCGCGCGGCTCTAGACACCGCCGAGCACTTTGCCTGGTATGGGTGGCAAAATCATAAAGCGGGCCCCACACCATCTGGCCTTGGCGCAAAATCTCTAAATGTTCGATCAAGACTTCATCTTCAAAGGCTGCGGGGTGATCATAGTTCTGTACCACCCGCATTTCCATGGGCAGGTGAGATTGATCACGATAATAATTATCATGCCTAATTAAGAGGGTCTGCCCAGTAAAATGCTTAATCATATTTTCCGCCAAGGTACTTTTCCCCGAGCCGGTGCCCCCTGCTATACCCACTATATACGGCAAATCGCTTTCCCCCTCCAGTCATAGTTTCATTGCCTATAGTACTATAGCGCCGAGGATTTTGCTAGGCAAAAAAGTTGCATGGAGAAACCACGCCGAGGTCGCCAGTTTTTGTGGTCGCGCTACAGCGTCCCAGGTAGCGGCGTGACACGGCACGCCGACCCTACACGTTGACCTCCTCCCCCGATGCGTGATAACCCCAGGACATCGAGGTCGCCATCCCATGTGATGGCGCTACACCAAGGCAGTAAACACTATATTGACAAGGACATCGCCGTATTTTTTCGCGAGTGGTTGTCAAAGTCGGGGTACTATAGCGCCGAGGATATTACCAGACAAAAAGGGTGTGCCCGCGGCACACCCTGAGGTGAAAATTTTACTTAATGCTTCTTGTGGTAGACTATCCTCTTGCCTTCCACTATATAGGCGACTGACTCGGCGATGTTAGTGGCATGGTCGGCAATGCGCTCAACTTGAATGGCCACAATGAGCAGCGGCAGGGCTTTCGGTACGAGCGAGGCATCTACGGACATCATGCCCCGGAGCTCCACCAAGATGCGCTCGCACAATTCATCGACGATATCATCGCGGTGCCAGACATCATTAGCTAGGGCCACATCGGAATTGATTAGGGCGTTTAGTGAGTCCACCAACATCGATGAGGCCACATCCACCATCTTGGGGATGTCGACGAGCGGCTTGAGGAGGGGGCGCTGCAAGAGACGGGATTGCTCGACAATATTAGTAGAAATGTCGGCCACCCGCTCCATGTCAATGGCCAGACGCATGGCGCCAATAATGCGCCGCAAGTCCTGCCCCACCGGTTGTTGCTTGGCTATCAGTTCAATGCAAAACTCATCAATTTCAACGGCCATCGCATCGATGATTATTTCCATGTTGTCTACAGCCTCGCCCGGTTCCGGATGCCCGCTGCGCAGTGCCTCTAGGGCCAGCCGCAGCATTTGCTCAATGCGCCCGCCCATAGATAGTAGCTTCGTGTGTAGCTCCGCTAAGTCCTTTTGAAAATTTTGCCTCAACAAATTACTCCCCCCCTTTAGCCCATTCTACCGCTGATGTAGTCGTCGGTGCGCTTATCTGTCGGTGCGGTGAAAATCTTGCGGGTGATGTCGAACTCGACTAGCTCCCCACCCAAAAGAAATGCCGTATAGTCGGAAACGCGAGCTGCTTGCTGCATATTGTGGGTGACCACGACTACGGCGAGATGTTCTTTTAGCTTTAACATTAGGTCTTCGATCTTGGCCGTAGCTGCCGGGTCAAGCGCTGAAGCCGGCTCATCCATGAGCAAGACCTCGGGGTCCACGGCTAGCGCCCGCGCAATGCAAAGTCGCTGCTGTTGCCCACCGGAAAGGGCAAGACCGGAAGCGTGAAGCCTATCTTTGACTTCGTGCCAGAGGGCCGCTTGGGTGAGCGATCTTTCGACGATGCCATCTAGTTCCACCTTTGATTTCTGGCCCTGCAGCCGCGGGCCATAGGCGACATTGTCATAGATGCTCTTGGGGAAGGGGTTGGGTTTTTGAAAGACCATGCCGACCCTCCGCCTAAGAGCAACCACATCAACCGTGGGCGCATAGACATTGCTCCCCAGAATATTAGCTTCGCCCTCAACACGCATGCCGGCGATATGGTCATTCATGCGGTTTAGCGAGCGCAACAGAGTGGATTTACCGGAACCCGAAGGACCGATAATGGCAGTAATCTCTTTATCGAGAAAGCTCATGCTCACGCTTTTGATGACATGAAGCGCACTATAATATATTGATACGTCTCGCAACATAATCTTAGTATCTTGTACAGCTACCATTGTTTCTTTCTCCTCTCTTGCTCCCGCCAGATGGTGGCCCCCACCTGCATGGTGAGAACCAAGAACAGGAGGATTCCTGCCGTCGCCCACATGCGCTCTGGCGGCATAGCAGGTATTTGAGTGACGGAAATGTACAGGTGGTACGGCAACGCCATGAAACGACTCATGAAGGAACGCGGCAAGTTAGGCAGTGCGAAGGCCGCTCCGGTAATGAGAATCGGTGCTGTCTCCCCCGCCGCACGCGCAAGCGCCAGCAAGGTTCCGGTCACCACACCGGTGCGGGCACAGGGCATGATAATGGTCGAAACCGTCTGCCAGCGGGTCGCCGTAACCACCAAGGGCAAAGTCAGGGCGGCCAGCGTCAAGGAGGCCGATAAAATGGATGGCCCAAACCCGAGCATAATAACGAAAATCGTGTAGCCGAACAAGCCAAAGACGACCGAGGGGACCCCCGCTAGGTTAACCAGCGCCATTTCGAGGAGCCGCGTCAAGCGATTGTTCGGGGCAAACTCCGCCAGATAAATCCCCGCTCCCACCCCGATGGGTAAGACCGCCAAAGTCGTGCCAAACATGAGCCACAAGGTGCCGACAATCGCCGGCAAAATACCGCCTTCAATACCGCGTCTTACTGGCATGGAAAAAATAAATTCGAAACTGATCCCCGGTAGCGCCTGCACAAAAATATAAAGTACGGCGGCGAGAGGCGGTAGTACAGTCAAGAAAAGCGCTAAAAGACAGGCGATTTCGCGTGCTGAATACTTAGTGCGCACCCCGTCACCTCGCTTTCTTGCCGACTATGACCGAGGCGGCAATGGCGTTGACGGCAAAAGTAATTATAAATAGAATCAACCCCGCGGTAAAGAGGGCATGATACTGCATGCTATTGCGAGCCGCATTATTAACTTCGGATGCAATAAGGGCCGTAATGGGCCGCATGGGGTCGAAGATGCTCGTGGGCATTGCGAGGCGCCCACCGGCGATCATCAGCACCGTCATGGTTTCACCGATGGCCCGTCCCATGGCCAAGAACACCGCTGCCCCAATGCCCCCACGCGCGGAGGGCACAATTACCCGCCAAATGGTCTGCCACCTGTTGGCCCCCAAGGCATAGCTGGCCTCGGCATATTCACGAGGGACGGCGCGCAAGGCCTCCTCGGACAGACTGACCAAGGTTGGCAAGATCATGATACTAAGCACGAGACCAGCACTAAAGCCCGTTAAGCCGGTGGGCAAGTTGAGGAGTCCCGCCACAGCGGGCGCGACGATTTTAAGGCCCAAAAACCCAAAAACCACAGAGGGAATACCGGCGGTCACTTCGAATATGGAGCGGAAGATTACGCTTACGCCGGGCGGCAGTAGCTCTGCTAAGCTAATCGCCGCCAGTACCCCAAAAGGGACACCGATGATGATGGCCACGCCGGTAATAATGCCCGAGCTGACCAAGAAGCCTCCGATCTGAAAAACCGGAGGAAGGGAGACCGGCAACCACCGATCTCCCGTAAAAAATACAAGGCTACCGTGCTCACGCACGAAGGGCCACGATTGCTGCACCAAAAAAACGAAGATCAAGGCGGTGATGAGCAACACGGCATACCCGGCCAACGTGACTAGTCTCTGTTGGTACGGCAAGGAATGAGCCTCCTCCCAGCTAACGAATAGGCACGAATTCTAGGCTACGAACTACCTGCTGGCCCTTGTCGCTCAGGACAAAGTCAATGTAGGTCTTAAGGGCACCCTTGAGTTCACCGGTGGTAAAGAAAAAGAGTGGGCGAGCCAAGGGATAAGACTTGTTAAGCACCGTATCGACCGTAGGCCACACCGGAGCACTCGCGGCGTCAGCTTTAATGCCGATGGCTTTGACGGCGGGGCGCAAGTACCCAAGACCAATATAGCCGATAGCGTTTACATTGTTTGCAATCTCTTGGAAGAGCGCCTCCGTGGAGGGCATCATCATGGTATCGGGGTGGTACTCGGCATCCTTTTTACTGCCGCGCTCTTGCACCACAAACTCGCGGAAGAAGACGAAGGTGCCCGAAGTGGTGTCGCGCGAGAGAATGACTATCGGGGCATCGTTGCCGCCTAGGTCTTTCCAGTTTCTAATTTCACCGCGGTAGATTTGCCCTAATTGAACGAGCGTCAACTCATTGACGGGGTTGGCCGGGTTTACGGCAACCGCCAGACCGTCCCACCCGACGACAATCTCATGCAAAGTGCCGCGCGCCGCTGCCCTTGTTCTTTCCTCTGCTCGCAGATCGCGCGAAGACTGGGCGATATTGGTTCGCCCATCAATCAAGGCCGCCACCCCGGCACCGGATCCGCCACCGGAAACTGCTATTTCGATGTTGCGATTAGTCTTCATAAACTCTTCGGCGAGGGCCGCGCCCAAGTTGACCATCGTATCCGAGCCTGTGACGTCAAGAGTTGTCTTTTGGGGCCGACAGCCAACCGCGACCGTGGCTATGAGTAGCGCCAACGCCAGAATGATTGCTTTTTTCATGCGTATCCTCCTAAAATAATTATGTCCTTCTTCATCCTACTCCAGGGAAATTAACGCCACAAGAAGGACAAGTTAAAGTAATGTTAAATCACCCCTCTTGCCACGAAACCCACTCACTTGTGCTCATTATAGCATATGGCTACGTAAAATTTGACATTGAGCCGAACATTGCTATATGCTGAAACACCGACTTTGACAGTGCCCAGTGCGAAAAATACGGCAATGTCCTTGTCAATACAGAGTTTACGGCTAAAATATTTTTCACCTCGCCTAGATAATACCTTTTCTTGGTGAAGCCGATGCCGGGAGAGTCCCGGGGAGGGTCGGCGTGCCGTGTCACGCCGCTACCTGGGAGGTTGACTCGCCGCTACCCGGGATGTTGTAGCGCCGGCACAAAAACCGGCGACCTCGGCGGTCCTTGGGGGTTACGGAGGTCCTTGGTGGTCTTGGTTTACGGACCTCATGTTTACGACCGGGGGAGGGTCGGCGTGCCATGTCACGCCGCTACCTAGGAGGGTGCC
>QLUC01000200.1 GCA_018725275.1 Bacillota bacterium
TAATTGATTTGGGTTCACCAAGTTGTTCTGATCAATGATACTGGCCACTGTTACGCCAAATCTGCTCGCAATCACCCACAGATTTTCACCATTTTGCACGCGGTGCTGCCTTTCCGGCGGCGTCACCTTTGCCAGCAAGAGGACTTGGCCTGGCCTAATGAGGTGGGGATTGGTTATGGCGTTAAAGGTTTGCAGCTGCCTGGCGGTAAGGCGATAGCGCTCTGCGACACAGGATAGCGTCTCGCCTCTTTGCACCACATGAGTCGTTGGTACCGCGCCGCCGACAGCGAGGGGCTGTTCCTTGACAATGACTGTTTTCTCGGTGGCTTGGGGCATGCTATGGTTGTCTGCGACCACTAAGTAGGCGACCTCGTAGTCTGGCGCTAGTGCGCCAAACGGTAGAACAGAGAGTGTCACCACAAATAGCGCAGTCGCCACTGCCTTGCGAACGAAGGCTCTAAATTCTGCCAAATAATTCACCTCTCTTTTCAGGGAGGGCCAGTTCTCGTCTATTTTTAGCTAGAAACGCGCGAACTATGCGTAGGAAATCAGATTTATGCTATGCTCAGGGGGAGGTGATTGTCTTGCGCGTGCTCCACTTTGGTAGTTATTGGATGAAAAATAACGACATCGTCTACTTGATGGCCCAGGACTTATTCGATGTTTGCGAAGCAGAGGCCATCGACACCTTGCTCTATGAAAAAAATCCCTCCCCATGGGTAACGAAAAGCCCCTTGCCTGGGCAAGGGGGGGTGAACTGGCTCAGTGACGAAAGAGTGAGACAGGCCGTAGCGCGATTTAAACCGGAAGCAATAATCTGCAATTCGGGGGGAATGAGCCTAACTCCCCATCTACATCGGGAGTTACAAGCGGAGGGCATTACTACCGTGGGCATTTCTCTCTCTGACCCCGATGTCTTCCCCACCCAGGGGGCCCATTACGCACCCTTGTTCGACCTTTTTTACACCAATGCCCCTCTCTCGCTAAGCGACTACCAACGCATCGGTTGTGCGGCCCAGTCTTTGCCTTTTGCCGCCTCGCCACGCTTTCATCGTCCGCTGCCTGAGGTAGAGAGGGTCTATGATGTCATCATCGTGGGACACCCCCGCCCCGACCGGCTGGCAGTGGTCGCCGAACTGGATCGGCATTTCAAAGTGGGGTTGTACGGTCGCGGTTGGAAGTACCTAGGTTTCTGGCCACGCGGACGGCAAGTAAACGGGGAGGAACAGGTGGTGGCCCTGAACTCGGGTCGCACCTATCTCTCGTTCTCCCGCACGGTAGCTGGTTTTATCAATGTAAAGGTGGGTCTCTTTGAAGCCATCGCCTGTGGCACGCCGGTATTCACCGAAGAATTTACCGAGATGGAACAATACTTTGCCTACGACCAAGAGATTGTGGGGTACCAGACTTTGCCCGAACTGGTGGCTAAGCTCCACGAATACTTATCTAACCCCGTAAAGCTCGCGGCGCTTGCCGAGAAAAGCCGCGCCCGCCTGTTGCGCGAACATACCTGGGCCAAGCGCTGGGAGAGAGTGCTGGCCGATGTAGCCCAATTACGGGCAGGCCACAAGTAACTCGCCCTTAGATTTAACAGTTCCGCCTGAGAAAGGCCTTCTTCTCTAGGATATGAGTGGCTTCAACGAGGCGTATGGTGCCGGTCCGCGAGCGCATGACGATGGAGTGGGTGGTGGCTTTAGCACCTAGATAGCGCACGCCCCGCAGTAGATCGCCGTCAGTAATGCCGGTGGCGGCAAAGATAACATCGTTACTCCGCACCAGGTCATT
>QLUC01000201.1 GCA_018725275.1 Bacillota bacterium
CCACATATCCATTTGGTAAGAGGATGGTAGTCTTGCATTTGTGAGTGCGCTGCCCAACAAGGCGCTGCACTGGATTTTTACTCCGCTGCGCTCCGTAAGAACCGGTGAGCTTAACCGTTATGCATCCGACACACAGGAGGGGACATGGATAAGGATACGTATACGGCAGTGATCATTATAGGGTGGCCTCTCATCACCGGTGTATTGTGGCTGGCGTTTGGGGTTGGGTTTGGGGTCAGCTTCTGGGTTGGTGGGGGAACGGTTGTGGTTGCTGGGATCATGATGTCGGTATATGAGGCGAAAATGCGCCGCCAAGAGGCCGAAGCTGACCGGAGGAGGGCTGAGGAGAGAGATCGTCGGGAACATAGAGAGAAGCAGGAGAGAGCTCGTCGGGAACATAGAGAGGAGCAGGAGAGGTATCGTAAAGAGATGATCCGTCTCGGCGAACAGTCGATTGGCCTCTTTGAATCGATGCCTAAGCTCCTGAGTTCGGCGGAGGCATTGTTGGATCGGGCGGAGAACGATTTCGCCGACAGTGCTTTCGCGCCGTTCTGGGATTCTATAGAGAATGCGGCGAAGACGCTTGCCCACTTCGACAGAGGTATCCATCAGATCGAAGATAATTCGTCTGACTACACCGAGTTGATCAAGGAGTATAAGGATACCCCTCCTGAGTTTCCCCTTGCACGTCAGTCTGTCGCGAACCTTCGTGTGGGCTTGGCAACCGCCGAACGCATGGAAGCCCTGGTGCGGAAGGCCCAGCGTAATTTCCAATTCGCCACGATCTATGAGCAGCGCAAAACCAATCAGATTCTCGTCGCCGGATTCACCAGCCTGGCGCATGCTCTGGCTCAAATGACAAGGCAAACCACAGCATCGATAAACGCTCTTTCCAGTTCGATTGGGGCGATCCACTCGCGAATGGGTGACATTACGGAAATGGCCAGCTGGCATCATTCGGAAGCAGCGGAGCGGCAAAAGAAGGCATTGGAAATGCTCGATAACATCCAGCGTGGCAGAAGGCCATTCCTCTAGGATGCCTAACAATGGTATGCATCTGCCGACGCTTTGCGTTGCAGTTGATACCGTGGTCCAGCCACAATGGTTTTACGTCTAGGCAAAAACCTTGATACTTAGCTGCCGCAGTGTCTTCTCAATAAGATCTTGGTAAGGCAAGTCATGCAAGGTTGTGCCACTCCTTATGCAGAGCAGTTCCACTCCAATGGGAGTGCCATCGGCGGCATAATCCAGACGCCGTTTCCTATCCAGGTCCTCTCCATAGGCATACACTTTATCGCTCAGATGTATGTAAATAGCATCGGCTTCAGGATCGTATTCGTATTCCATTTTCATCCCCTAATCAGCAGCAGTGATCACCTTTGGCGGCTCTGAGCCTTTCTTTACCAGATTTGTAGCGGCTTGATCCTGACCCCGACCGTGATCGTGGCAACCCTTGGCGGGGCGGAGGGGCCGGGGCAAGCCTATGAATTGCTCTTGAGCTACGAGACGGGTTGCAGAATTCGGGATGTCTCAATTTCCGCGGACGGCTCATACATAGCACCAATATCTTGGGACAGAGTTAGTGAGACGGCAATAGGCGGTGGGTAGGCCTGTTTCTTCAGCACGGCCTTCCAAACATATTATGCGAGGAGAACTATTGTGGAGACACTAATCCTTACTTTGGCCCTGAGCCTGATTGCGGCATTCATCGGGATTTTTTCTCACAGGCGAAAGAAGAAGGCTGAGGGGGAGGAGAGGGAAATGAATAGGCGGCGGC
>QLUC01000202.1 GCA_018725275.1 Bacillota bacterium
GCGATGCCATTCGCCGAGGCTAGTTACTTCCGCCAACTGATTGCCGCAGCCAGCAGTCTCGCTATGCAGGCCTTCGTTTTCTGCCCATTAGACATTGATTGGCGCAGTCGCACTATTTATGGCTATGCATACCAGAAAAGCATGGGATCTTGGTTGGCGCGACAGTTTCCTTTTCCTGATGTGGTTTACGATCGATTGTTCCCGCCCCGCGGTCGCCTGGCGAATGTCCTTTTTGCCGCTGCCAAGCGCTTGCGCCGGCAAGGCAATGTTCGCTTGTTTGGACGCTCGGGGAGGGGGAAGTGGGAGACCTACCGCGCGCTGTTCAAACATGCGGACGTACAAGAGCACATCCCACACACCATGATTTTGCGGCATGTTGATGATTTGGCTTTCATGATCAAGAAATATGGATATGTATTTGTAAAGCCTGACATGGGCAGTCAGGGCAAGGGTGTAGTTGCTATCAAGGGAACCGCTAATGGCTTCAGTTGTCATGGGCGTGACCATCAAAACATGCCGTTCTCTGTAAGTGTGACCTCTTTGAGTGCAGTTCTCGCCTTGGCGAGAACTGCCAGTCAGCGTAAACGCCTCTTGGTACAGCAGGGGCTCAACCTCAATCACTTGCGGGGCAGGACCTTTGATATTCGAGCGGTTGTGCAGAAGGATCATGAGGGAAAATGGCAAGTTACAGGCACTGCCGTCAGGATGGGGCGCCCAAACAGTGTGACTTCTAATTTACATGGCGGAGGTAGTGCTGTGCGCACCGAGGGGCTCTTGCGTAACCTGTTCGCGGAAAAATCTGCCCAAATAATGGCCGTGCTCAGCAGGTTAGCTGTCAGTATCCCCGAGCTTATGGACAGGGAACTTGGTAGGTATGGTGAACTTGGCCTAGACTTTGGTGTGGACCGAGATGGCAAAGTCTGGCTAATTGAAGCAAACAGTAAGCCGGGACGAACAATTTTCTTACACATTAAGGACCCGTCCTTGCGCCAGGCAAGTATCCTGAGACCCATGCAATACTGCAAGTATCTAGCACTCGAAAAAAGGAGCGGTGGTGAGAGCCTTGGTTGATGTAGGTCGCAAGAGCAGTTTGTTCTACGTTACCGGTGCGGAGGCAGCGAAGTGGGGCTTGGCCCATGGAGGTGATGTCCGGGTGAGATTTGGCTGTGAGGTCGCTACAGCCACCGTCCTGGTCAGGCAGGAGGGAGATGGGGTGCGCATGTCCCCGATGCTCCGAGCGCGTCTCTATTTTCCAAATTCCTACCGAGGAAAATTGGTCTACCATGCGAACAGAGGGGAGCTACAAGTAGGCCCGCTGATCGGTCTCTTGACCGGGGCGGTGAGCGGTCAAGATGGCACCCATGATGCCTCCCTTTTTCGAGGGTTGTGGCGCGAGGGGCAGGCGCTTGGGGCCATGGTCTATGCCTTTGCCCCGCATGATGTCGACTGGTCGCAGCGCTTAGTGCGTGGCTGGGTGAAGAGGAGGGGTGGCGCAGAGCGGATGATGCTCCCCCTGCCTGATGTCATATATAATCGGGTCCCTAATCGTAGTCTAGAGCGTACACTGCATTACCGTCGTTTTTTGCGACAGCTGGCAGCAGTAAAACACACCTACATGTTTAACCCCCGATTTTTTGACAAGTGGCAGGTGCATCGCTGGTTGTCTACTATGCAGGAGTCGCGGCAATATCTGCCCGAAACTCGCCTGCTCGCCAGTGTGCGCGACATGGAGCGCATCTTG
>QLUC01000203.1 GCA_018725275.1 Bacillota bacterium
GGTGCCGACATGGTGTTTATTACGGCAGGTATGGGTGGAGGCACCGGTACAGGGGCTGCCCCCGTGATTGCAGAGGTCGCCCGGGAATTAGGGGCCTTGACTGTTGGAGTGGTTACTAAGCCCTTTGCTTTTGAACATCGTCGCCGCATGGCTCAGGCAGAACGCGGCATTGCCGCCCTGCGGGAGAAGGTCGATGCCATCATTATTATCCCTAACGATAGGCTCCTGCAGCTTGGCGACAAGGACATCACTTTCCTAGAAGCCTTTCGCATGGCTGACGATGTGCTTAGACAAGGCGTGCAGGGTATTTCAGATGTAATCATGGTGCCTGGTCTCATCAATGTAGATTTTGCCGATGTTAAATCCGTCATGTCCAACGCAGGTTCTGCCCTTATGGGTGTTGGCTCCGCCACAGGTGAGGGTAGGTGCGTTGCGGCCACCAAGGCAGCCATATCAAGCCCGCTCCTTGAGACCTCGATTGATGGCGCTAAGGGTGTCTTGCTCAGCATTACCGGAGGACCAAAACTAAACTTACGGGAAATTAATGAGGCGGCGAGCATTGTTTCCGCGGCCTCGGATCCTGAGGTGAACTTCATCTTCGGTGCCGTCATTGACGAATCGTTAGGCGAGGAGGTAAGGGTGACCGTTATTGCCACAGGTTTTGAAGGACGGAAACAGAGGGAGCATGTGGTTGACGGTATAACTATTTCACCCTTCGATGAGGAGAGGTTAGATATCCCGACCTTTGTGCGGAAAAAACGCAGTTTTGACAGATAAACTTCAGCCATTGCGACATTATTCACCACCCTCGCTCATTATGATCATGATGAGTGGGGGTGTTTGTCATGGTCGTCTATCTTGACTTCCTCTGGCTATTGAACTGGGGGATGAACTGGTGGTTGTTGTGGGCCACCGCAAAGGCGCTGCGTCGGCGAGTATCCCTCGAATGGATTATGCTCGTGGCGGGGGGTGGAGCCGTAGTGTCCCTGGTTTGGCTCCTCATAACAAGCCCACTCTGGGTAGAGGCCCTCCTCAAGATGCTCGTAGCCATCATTATGGTGCGCTACACTTTCTCGCCCAAGGGGGTTTGGCAGACCGTAGAAATCACTCTGCTATTCATGCTTATTTCCACAATCTGTGCCGGGGTTTCCCTTGCCCTCGCTTTATTAACGTCGAGAGGCCTACCGGAAAGCTGGCCCGAGGTAAGTTTGTTCATCGTCTTGGGAGGGCCGCTGCTCATGACCATGGTCATGCAAAGACTGTGGTCAAGCGTCGGGGGATACCTTCGCCGGGCAGAGCAAAGCGCTAAGTTCAGGTTTGTGTTACAGGGCGCTGTAGTCGAACTCTTCGGGATACTCGACACCGGCAATGTCTTGGTGGAGCCTATCACCTATCGCCCCGTGGTCGTGGTAGACGCCCAATCGGTCAAAGATTCGCTACCTTTGGGACTAATGGCCTTGCTCGCGCAGTGGGACGAACTGAGTGAGAAATCCCTGCACTTTATCCCTGACGCCCTGGCAACCAGGCTGACTTTGATACCGTTCACCGCTGTGGCGGGGGGAGGCTTGATGGTGGGCATACGACCAGATTCGTGTTCAATCCTCGTGCATGGCGCCTGGCGAGGTGTCGATGCCGTGGTGGGTTTCTCCCCTAGCGAGTTATCCCCTCCTATGCTTAGTGGACGGGGTGGTCAACAGGAACGGACCAAGACGATTTGAGTCGGCCCTAGCAAA
>QLUC01000204.1 GCA_018725275.1 Bacillota bacterium
TAGCTAACTTACCCTGGGCGACCTTTCATCTCGTGGCCATGCCTCTCTTCCTCGTGGCCATCTTCTACGGTATAGTGGCTATGATGGTTTATTTTCGGCAAGTGCACCGCCGTGTCGTGGCTCTCTTGCTGGTGGCGCTACTAGCTGTAGCTGTTCTGCCAACTATTATCAATGACAGCAGTACAACAATGACTTTTCTGGCGCTCGGTCAAGCAGAGGCAATACATTTGACCCTCGGTGGCAGGCACTTCTTGGTAAATGCAGCGTCCGCGGAGGCTGCCCGCCACATAGTCGTGCCATACCTGCGCTCCCAAGGGGTTAATGCGCTTCAGGCTATCTTCCTCACTAGTGAGCATGCGAATTTTGCCGGAGGATTAGCGGAAGTTACTCGAGCGGTGGCGGTGGCCAAGGTTATCATCGGCGCAGATATTGCCCGCGCCCAGTACGGAACTGCGCTCCTTACCGCCTATCCTGCCCCGAGCGTAGATCTAGAGAGGGGTCATCATGCGGTGACAATGCTGCTCCAGGATAGAAGCTTCAAGGCCCTCCTCACCCTAGCGGGAGATATAGCTCCAGAAGCCACGGCACGAGACTGGCTGGGCAAAGTAGCGGTGTTCAAAGTGCCGCCCCAGAACGCCGCAAACACCTTTCCGGATGCTTTTCTGATAACAACGTCCCCCCAAGTGGTCGTTAGGGGCGCCTCTTTGCGGCGGGGCGGCGGCCTCTCGGAGGGTCTGACTAGACAACTACAGGAGAATGGCATCATGGACTTGCGAACAGATGAGCGCGGGGCAGTTCGCATCCGCGTAACACGTTTTTACTACCAGGTATCCACTTACAGGGAAGGGAGGTGGCGACATGTCCGCGCTTACGCTATACCAAGGTCTAGTAAATAGTCTGGCCACTGCTCCGCTCCACACTTTTTACGTTTTTACGGGGGTAGAAGAGTGGTATGTGTGCGCCGCAGCGCACGCCGTAATTAATGGGGCTTTCATTGGTCAAGATGAGGCCTTGCGGTCCTTTAATTTGGTTGAGCTAGATGGAGAAGACGCCCAATTGCCAAAAATTAGGCAGGAGATACAGACGCCGCCTTTTTTTGCGGGACACAAAGTCGTGCGGGTGCGTCAGGCCAAGTTTCTCAAGGGCACTAAAGCCCAAGAGGCAGAGAACAGCAAGTTTCCTCTCGCGGTCACTGCCCGGAATACCACCTTAATCTGCGAGGCCGAGAGCATTAACCAAAAAAGCGGCTTGCTCAAGGGGCAACAAGTGCACGCTGTCAATTTCACCTTTGCTAACCGCCGCGATGCTGCTCTTGCGGCCCAGACCATCGTGCGTAGAGAACTGGCCGCCTCGGCTATAGAAATCGATATGCAGGCCTTAAACCAAATCATTCTGCTAATTGGAGTTAACGAGAAGCAGCCCTTTGTGCGGTCCCTGCTGCAGGAGGTGCAGAAGATTATGGCCTATAAGAATTTTCGTGGCAGCATCTCTCTGGCGGATGTCAACAAGCTAGTGACTCGTAGTGCGGAAGCTAGGCTATGGGATGTTACTGACGCCCTAATGGCAAAAAAAGTCGAGCCAGCGCTCAAACACCTGCACGAGATTGTGCAAGATGGGGAGGAGCCATTGGTCATACTTGGTGGTTTGGCAAGCTTCTTCCGTCAGTTGCTCTTGGCAAAAGCGATGCTTGACGCTAGGTTGACTCTTGATGA
>QLUC01000205.1 GCA_018725275.1 Bacillota bacterium
CTTCTCAGTCAGAGGACTCTCCGGGTATCCATTACCTCGATGTCCTGGGCGGCGGCCACTACCACAACATCCCTGAGCTGGTTAAAGCTCTGGTAACAGACGCCCCCAGAATCATCGAGTGGCTAGAAGACCTTGGGTGCATGTTTGACAAACAGGATGACGGCACCATGCTGACCATCCATGGCGGGGGAACATCACGCAAACGCATGCATTCCGCCCGCGATTATACCGGTGCCGAGATAATGCGGACTCTCAGGGATGAGGTGCTCTGCCGGGACATTGATGTCGTCGAATTCAGCCCAGCTGTGGAACTGCTGCTGGACGAAAAAGGGAGAGCAGCGGGGGCGGTGCTCTATAACATGGAGACTGATGAGTACCAGGTTGTGCAGGCCAAAACAGTTATAGTGGCAACAGGAGGAATGGGCAGGCTGCATACCCAGAACTTCCCCACGTCCAATCACTACGGTGCCACAGCCGACGGGTTGGTCCTGGCCTACAGGGCGGGTGCTAAACTGGTGTTTATGGATACCATTCAGTATCACCCGACAGGTGCTTCCTACCCGGAGCAGGTTGAAGGGTTCCTGATTACTGAGAAAGTGAGGGGGCTTGGTGCCACCCCGGTTAACGTTGACGGCGAACAATTTGTCTACCACCTGGAGACGCGGGACATAGCCGCTTCCGCCATCATCCGTGAGTGCGCCCGCGGCAAGGGAGCAATATCACCCTCCGGCACGCAAGGAGTATGGCTCGACTCACCCATGATCGAGCTCATCCACGGTGAAGGCACCATCGCCCGGGAACTACCGGCCATGCTCAGACAATTTGCCCGCTTTAACGTAGATATGCGAAAAGACCCTATTCTGGTCTACCCAACCCTGCACTACCAAAACGGCGGCGTGCTGATCGGTGAAAACGGTGAAACCTCAGTAGAAAACCTGTATGTCGCCGGTGAAGCTTCTGGTGGTGTACATGGACGCAACCGCTTGATGGGGAACTCACTCATGGATATCCTGGTCTTTGGCCGTCGAGCAGGGCTGCATGCGGCAGAGAAAGTAGCCAGCATACCAGAGTTTGAGCCAGGGCTCAACCTAAACCATGTCAACGATTTTGTAAGAGAACTTGAGGCAGAGGGTATAGCAAAGTCTTTTACTTCACCGATATTGCTTCCCTTTAGGCACAGACTTAGTCCAAGACCTTAACGGTACACTTTTGAATAAAGGCCAAGGGAGCTGTGAGTATGCTAGGATACTTCCCCGGATGCACAGTGCGAGCACAGAAAGATGACGGCTTTGAGCGAGAGTCCATGGCAATTTTGCAGGCCATGGGAATTACCGCTCAAGAGCTTTCAGAATGGGAGTGTTGCGGCACCGTCTATCCGTTGACAAGGGACGAATATGTTCCCATGCTTAGTTCAGTCAGAGCCTTACAAAGAACAAGCGCAGAGAATCGAGAAGGCTTGTTAACCCTCTGTAGCGCTTGCTACAATGTCCTTAAGCAGGTAAACCACCGGATGCAAACTGACGAAGCAGCCAAAAAGCGCATTAATACCCATCTGGAGTCCCCCTATAACGGGACCACCAAGGTGTATCACTTAATTGAAGTTCTGAGGGACCTATTCGGCTTGGAAAGACTGAAAGCCAGCGTAGTGGAGCCGCTGACCGGCGAAAAGATTGCCTG
>QLUC01000206.1 GCA_018725275.1 Bacillota bacterium
GGACAACGCACCAACAGTGCGCTGCTACGAAGTACCTATCTCTAATCAGGACGTAAATTTAGGAGGCCGGCATGAAAAATTTGTTTAACACCAACAACATCGCCAACAACATCGCCAGGGCCGGGCTCATCGCCGCTGTGTATGTGGTCATTACCCTACTCATTCGACCCATCGCCTACGGACCTATTCAATTCCGCCTCTCCGAAGCGCTGACCTTGCTACCCTTTATCGACCCTATGGCCATCGTCGGGCTGACCATCGGCGTATTTTTCGCCAATATCGCCAGTCCGCTGGGGCTGGTCGACATCCTCGGCGGCAGTTTCCTCACCCTAATCGCCGCCTATATGACCTATAAAATTAAGAATAAATACCTGGCCATGCTTCCCCCCATTTTCGTCAACGCCCTAGGCGTGTCCCTCTATGTCGCCCCCGCCTATGGTCTGCCTTACTGGCCCACCGTGCTCTACATCGGCTTTGGCCAGACCGTGGTCATAGCTTTACTTGGCCTGCCCGCCCTCGCTCTCTACCAAAAAGCAGCCCAATTCCAATGACCCTCGTAGCCCCAAGATGATGCCGGCCAGTTGGTCAAGGCCGGAGGATGCCCCATACTCCACCAATCGCTCGGTGCTTTCGCGCTGAGCGTGGGCATCGCCCCCTAAGAAGGCCACGACGACCTGCTCGGCGACTTCGTTCATCTCCCCCCGCGCGGCAAAGTGGAGCATCTCGCGGCTTAGCCCATTGGTCGCCACCTCGGCGCGCTGCAAAATGGGCCGGAAGCATTCTAAGAGAGGGGCAACACCCCTCCCCGTGGCCAAGTAGCCAAAGTGGTAGCTGGCCATTAGCCCGGCCAGCAGGTCATCGCCCGCGGGGGTGAGGCCCGGCCCCAGCCCAACCAAGGCTGCGCCCATCTCCGCAAATTTTTCCGGCTCACCCAGCACGGGAATTAGTCTTGCCACCAGGGGCCACGCCGTTTTAACGAAAATGTCGGCTAAAGGGGGGGCAGGCGCCTCACTCGGTGCCTTGGCGACCAGATAGGGTAGCAGGGACGCAAACCCTAGACTCTCGCCCTTCGCGCTCTCTCCCACCCAGTTCGCCGTAGCAACTTCTGTAAGCTGCCCCCCCAAGCTGCCTCGGTTTGGCGCAGGCAGTGCCCCCCTCGTAGCCGGATAAAACACCACCGCCCGGCGCATATCGCAAACAAGTCCACCCACCACAATGGTGCCGTCACGGCAGTAAGCTAAGGCGCCACCAGCGATGCCCATAGCCAAGAAGCCATCGCCGCCAGCAAGCGACGTGACCATATTGGAGGGGAAGTTGGGCGTACCGGCGCACGAAAGAGAGAGCAGGCGCCCGTTCTCCGTTTCAATGTTCATCGCCCGCCTAAAGACGCTATGGACCTTGCCCAAGACGCCCAAGTCATTTTCATTCCCCTGCAGTCGCTCACGCGCCGCATAGCCAATTGACGTGGCCCAGATTCTCTGCATACCTCTGCCTCCGCACTATCCCTTCACAAAACTATAGCACAGCAAACCCGTTAACACAGCAAACCCGATCTCTAAGGGGTAGCGCCGACACAAAAGCCGGCGACCTCGGGGTGATTTCTCCATCATGGTTACGACCGGGAAGGGTCGGCGTGCCATGTCACGCCGCTACCTAGGACGTTGTTGCGA
>QLUC01000207.1 GCA_018725275.1 Bacillota bacterium
AGCAAGCTACCTGTAGTTAGCTTTGTTTGTGTAGGTATGGAGGAACGGAAAGGAGCAAGCTATCCTGATGAAATTTGATCTTCAGATGCTTATTCGGACAGCAATGATGATTGCGCTCGGAGTAATTCTACCCTTCGCGTTTCATGGGATTCCGGGTGCCGGGCGCGTGTTTTTGCCGATGCATATCCCTGCGATTTTGGCCGGGCTGTTGTTTGGGCCGCTTTCGGGCTTCGTTAGTGGCGCACTTACCCCGCTAGTTAGCTCTGTACTCACGGGCATGCCCCCGCTGGCTCCCGTACCCATAGCGGTGCAAATGAGCGTGGAACTCGCGATTTTCGGTTTGTTGGCGGGCGTGAGCTATCGCGCTTTGCGCCTCCATCTGATGCTTAGCCTTATTATCGCGATGTTTGGGGGAAGATTGGCATACAGCATCATAACCCTCGCGTTCTTCCCGCTTTTTGGTCTGCGCCCGGCATTGCTCGGTGTGGTTTTCGGCACGGCGCTGACTACTGCCGTGCCGGGTCTGCTGCTGCAGTTTGTGGCTATCCCGGCGCTGGTTTTGGCGTATGAGAAGTTCGTGGGACGGCGTTGAGGGACTCCTTCTTTGCATACATTCCCTACACGCAGGGCACAACAAAGAGGGCATCCGCATCTATCCTATGGGAGGCGCTATGCAACGAGACAAGAAATTCAAGAGACTGCCCAAGCATATCGGTATTATTCCCGATGGCAACAGGAGATGGGCTGTCAAGAACGGCATGCAAAAACAGGAGGGATATCAGAGAGGCTTGGCGCCGGGGCTTTTGTTGGAATACGTCCAGAGGAGACCCTTCGGCAAGGGCCTTATGAATATTAACTTTCTCGTCAACTATGGGTGGCAATGGGATTTAGCCCATCTGGCTGGTGCAGGCAACAGTCGCATCGCCTCGCATGACATCCCCCGAATTGATCTGATCGTGCGGTGGGGTGGCCGAAGTCGGCGTGGTAGACGATATGTGGCCGGACTTCAAACCGGAGCATTTGCATAAAGCCTTGGAATGGTATCAGAAACAGGATGTCACTTTGGGCGGGTAAATACGAAACACCCATGCATCGCGCATGGGTGTTTCTAAGTTTATTCCGGCGACGTCCTACTCTCCCGGGGACTTGCGTCCCAAGTACCATCGGCGCTGGAGGGCTTAACTGCCGTGTTCGGGATGGGAACGGGTGGGTCCCCTCCGCCATTGCCACCGGAAATGTGAGAAGTGTGAAGTGAGATGTTGGAAGTGAGATGGCGAGGAGGGAAGGTTCCCATTTCTCACGTCTCATCTCTCATCTCGCGCAGCTTCACTGCGCCTGCACCCTCAAAACTGAACAGTGGAGTATCATTCATCTTCGCTCTCAGCTTTCCGCCTTCCGCTTTTTTAAAGAGCGGCTAGCGGACAGCGCTATAGTCAAGCCCTCGACCTATTAGTACCGGTCAGCTGAAAGTATTACTACTCTTACACTCCCGGCCTATCTACCAAGTGGTCTACTTGGGGTCTTACTAGCTTATGCTATGGGATATCTCATCTTGGGGGGGGTTTCACGCTTAGATGCTTTCAGCGTTTATCCCGACCAGACTTCGCTACTCAGCCTTGCACCTGGCGGTACAACTGATACACCAGAGGTCTGTTCATCCCGG
>QLUC01000208.1 GCA_018725275.1 Bacillota bacterium
TGCCTCACTTTAGTTTCGTTTTCATGCATCCTGTCGACGCCAACCGCCACACAACGATTGAGGTAGTGCGTAACGGCGGGCGAGTGTTTCAAATGTTTAGTGAACGCGAGCCTAGGGCTGCAATTATAGAAGCGGGCGTAGCAGAGCAGCGCGCAAAACTGTTTTTGGCCGAGCGGAATCTCACAAGGCCGGGAGGTCCTGTGTTACGAGTTTGCTGTACAACGAGGAACGGAGCAGTTTCTAATCTTTATCAATGCAACCACAGGTCGGGAGGAAAACATTGTTCGACTCATAGAGTACCCACAGTTTATGATCCCAGCCGGTATTTTTAGACCATAGGGCAGGTTTTCCCCCGCCGCCAGAGAATTGATTGGTGGTGGGGGTGTTTTTTTGAGCGCAGTCCTTTTGCTTTCGTTGGGCGCTGTCTTGGGGATAGCGCTCGGAATGAACCACGTTTTTTGGTTGGTGGTGGCATTGACCGCAGTAAGCGCATTTTTTGTGACCTTGGTGACACTGCGCCGGGGACTAATCCTTTCCCTCTTGCTGGCAGTCCTCATCACCGGTGGCTATCTCAGAACTTTTTATGTTCCCGAAATGCCAGCTGCCTCAGGCCGGCAGCAAGTTACCGGGCGCGCCCTGCATGACCCCGTGCAAATTGCCAGCGGCCTGTTCCGCGGCTTGGTAGAGGTCGACTCGCCCGGACAGCGTTTTCGGTTGCAGCTATACTCTCGTGTTCCTTGGCGCGAAGACGAGGTTCTTAGGTTGGCAGGCGAATTAAAGCGGCCAGCGGCACCACTCAATCCAGGCGAGATCGATTATGGGGCCTTCTTAGAGCGGCAGGGTATTGCCGGACATTTTTTTGCCGATGAACTAAAGGTCGTGGCCCGATTTCGCCCCGGGTTAATCAGTCTGATGCGTGCTTTTGTGCGCAGTAACATGGCCCAACTGGCAGATGGGCCACGTGGACTAGCCCGTGCCCTCGTCCTTGGTGACAGGGGTACCATGCCCGCTGCCGAACGAGAAAATTGGCGTGTAGCGGGGGTTAGCCATGTCCTGGCCGTATCGGGCACGCACATCACCATATTTGCCGGTGCGGGCTACTTGCTGTTGCGCCGCTTCGTAGGCTATCGTGCGGCGTATTTTTGGGCGGGTTGTCTGGCCATAGTCTATGCCCTATTAGTTGGTGAGAGTCTTTCCGCTTGGCGCGCCGCCTTGACCTTTGCTTTGGTGGCCATAGCCAACATTACACTACGCAAGAGCGACCCCGTGCATTTGTTGGCTTTGGTGGGGGCGGTTATGCTTTTTATCTCACCGGAAGCAATTATGGATGCGGGGTTCCTCCTGTCGTTTAGTGCCACTGCGGGACTTGTTCTGTTGACCCCGATTTTTTTCAAATTGCTATCGGGGCCGAAATACCTCCGCTACTTGGTTGCGGCTAGCCTCGCGGCCCAGCTCTTTACCCTACCTATCATTGTCAATATCTTTCATGCTTGGCCTGTTTATGGCCTGCTTTCTAACTTGGTCCTCGTTCCTTTTTCCAGCGTGCTTTTATATGCCGCTTTCTTAGTGGGGCTGGTGGGTCGGGTGCCTGGCATCGGCTGGATAGTTAGAGGGGTATTTTCCCTCGCCTCGCTTTTAGCCTCCTGGTTTGTCAGTGTA
>QLUC01000209.1 GCA_018725275.1 Bacillota bacterium
TCACGGTCGTATATGAGCCAGCGTCACGGTGAAAATGAGCCACTGTCACGGTACAAGTGAGCCACTCATCTTTGTATGAAACCTGTGTCAACTCATTTAAGAATCTTACCGAACTCGTCAAGAAGTTGGTGGTGGACAAGGCGTAGGTTGTGCATTCCTTCCCCCCGAGGGGGGAAGGAATGGTGGGAATATGTCCCAACAAAGACGATTTAACGGATAGACCTATCCTGTCAATCGGTCCCCACACGCTTCTTCTCTAACGGAGTTACTTCAGTGTTAGTGCAGAGGGATGATGCACTATGCGTCGTCCTTCTCTCATCCCTCTGGAAAACCAAGCGTTGCACCTCGGGGGCGGCGGGGGCAGAGCCCCTGCATCTATCTCTCAGTGTTTTGTATACCCTTGCGGTTACGCATCGAATCTTTGCCTTCGATGACGATTGTGTAGGAGTCGTGGACAATGCGGTCAAGTATCGCGTCGGCGAGCGTTTCCTCGCCGATCTTAGCGTGCCAGCCGGCCGGAGCAAACTGGGAGCTAAAAATGGTGGAGCTCTTCTGGTGCCGGGCTTCGATGATCTCGAGCAAATCCCGGGCTTCGCTTTCCACTAGAGGGATTAGGAGCCACTCGTCAATGACCAGCAGGTTGTACTTCTTATACTGGTTCATGAGCTTGCGGTATGAGCCTTCACTACGGGCCACCGCCAGATCAATGAGTAGCTCAGGTAAGCGAATGTACTTCGTGGTGTAGAAGTTGCGGCAGGCTGCGATGCCAAAAGCACAGGCCATATATGTCTTACCCGCACCGGATGCACCAAGAACGATGATGTTGCGCCGATCACCTATGTAGTTGCAGGTGGACAGACGAGTGATGAGCTGTTTGTCCAATCTTCGGTCAGCATGGTATTCTAAGTCCTCTATACAAGCCTGTGGAAAGTGGAGCTCTGCCTTCCTGATGAGTCTCGCTAGGCGATTATTCTTTCGACGGGCCCATTCCGCATCGGTTAGTAACCCGAAGCGCTCTTCAAAAGACAAGCTGTGGAAGGCCTGATCAAGCATCTGTTGCTTGAACTGCTCCGCCATTGCCGAAAGCCGCATTTCCAAGAGTTTTTGTACCGTTACCTCATTTAGCATTTTGGCTCACCGCCATAGTACCGCGAGCCCCTTACAAAACCATGCTCAGACGGTTCTTTCTTCTCAGGCGCGAGCTGATCACTACCAGACTTGAGTATGGTCTGCACGTTTCTGAAACTGGGACGAGGTGTGTAGGTCAGGGCCTTGGCGCAAGCAGCCTCCATGCGTCGAGCGGGGTATTTCTCAGCTAGCTTGAGTAATGCCATGCAGGTGCGGTAGCCTTGCTGCTCTATTTTGTGTGAGGATAAGATGGCATTAATGACCACGGCGGTGTTCGGCCCTATGCTTTCTGCCCACGACAGGAAACGCTCTTTGTTCCAATGGCCGTATTTCTTGTGTTCTTCTGGCATATGGTCGCGCACTGTGCTATGTTGACCTTCCCGACCAACGAGCCTGATGTGGGAGCATATTCGGTTGCCCTGAAAGAACACCTCTACCGTGGTACGGGTCACGCGGACATCGACCTTGTGCTTGATGAACTCATACGGCACACTGTAGAACATGCCGGCCACGGATACGTG
>QLUC01000021.1 GCA_018725275.1 Bacillota bacterium
CTCTGCCTGCTTCTGACGCTTAGCCATGTTTTTTGACCTTCGCCTTCTCTACGACTATTTGCTCGGTAAGGTTCCTCCCGAGGGCGTAGCGCATTAAACCGCGGCGCAGGACGATGGGCCCCTTAGGCAAGACTTCTTCTACGCAAACTTGGCTTCCTTCAGCAATACCAAAACGTATGGCTTGCGCCCGCACTAGGTCGCTCTTAATGCCCTTAATGATGACCACATCGCCCTTGCGTAAATCGCTCATCCTCATGTTGCATCCCCCCGTTAATCATGTAGAAAATACCTATTAAGGCCGATGTGCGCATAATCACAACCTGGCTGTGCGCAGGAGTGCAGCTGATATTGACAATCATAGTCATTATATTCCGCTCTGCGCCAAAAATCAACAAAAAACCGACCCACCATCCATGAGGTGTAGGTCGGTTTTAGGTAAGTGATTATTAAGGCGTTGCCCAAGGCGTGAGCGTCAGCTACAAAACCAGCACTAGGCTGACGGCCATGACCGCCATGCCGGTGACCAACCCATAGATAGATAGGTGGTGCTCGCCGTATTTTGCGGCAGCGGGCAACAGTTGATCTAGAGATACAAAGACCATAATCCCCGCCACGAACGCAAAGAGTACGCCGAAGGTCAGTTCGTTAAAGAGGCGTCCTAAAAGCAAAAATCCGACTATCGCCCCCAGCGGCTCCGATAGCCCTGACGCAAACGAATAGAGAAACGCCTTTTTCTTATCCCCAGTCGCATAATAAATGGGAATAGACACGGCTATGCCTTCTGGAATGTTGTGTATGGCGATGGCTATGGCGATAGACAGGCCCAAGCGAGGATCATAGATGGCCGCGGTGAAAGTCGCCAACCCTTCCGGAAAGTTGTGTATCGCTATGGCCAACGCCGTTAGCACGCCCATGCGGAGCAGCCCCGCCCTATCGCGATTATCCCCAAGCTCCTCGACTTTGCGCATGGTATGGGGATTGACTGGGGAGGGAACCAACTTGTCAATAATGCCGATGAGTAGCATGCCACTAAAGAACGCCACTATGGCCCACCCTGTACCAGCCCTCTCGCCAAGGGCCGCTACTAGGGACTCCTGTCCCTTAGGGAGAATTTCAACAAAGCTGACATAGATCATTACCCCAGCTGAAAAACCCAAGGCTATAGATAAGAATTTTGCGTCCGTCTTCTTGGTGAAAAAAGCGAGGGCGCTGCCAACGCCGGTGGCCAACCCAGCAAACAAAGTCAAACCAAAGGCGAACCAAACATTTTGCATATCCATTTTATTCCTCCGTTCAAGGCTACGCGGGCCTATCCACAGCGTCCCACTAGCACGCTGCTCTCACCCTCCTAGCTACACCACCATTTTATCGCCCGCGGCCTTGTACCGTCAATAACCTTGTCCTGATTAAATTTGGGCGCTAGAACCACAGTCAGGGCAGTCGGTGTCGCGGAGCACCTCTACAACTTCAAAAGACATCGCCAGAGCGTCAAATATGAGCAAACGATTTACCAAGAGGTCCCCCAGCCCGAGCAAGTACTTGATGGTCTCAGACGCTTGTATGCAGGCCGCTAGTCCCGGAATCGCCCCTAAGACGCCAAGCTCAAAGGTTGTCTTGGCTGAAGGAGCGGGGGGCTCGCGAAATACGCAGCGCAAACACGGCCCCTGATTCGGCAGTATGGTCATCACGCGCCCGGCCATAGAGAGCACGGCGGCATGTATAAATGGTTTGTTGGCTACCAGACAGGCTTTATTTAAGACAAATCGACTGGGAAAATTATCTGTAGCATCGACGACTAAGTCGTATTGGCTCACCAAGTCCGCCGCGTTTTCTGCTGTTACGGAGCAATGATGGGTGACCACATGGCAGTCAGGGTTTAAGGCCACCAATTTGTCCGCCGCCGAAACAACTTTTGGACGACCAATATCAGCGGTAAAATGCAATATCTGCCGCTGCAGGTTCGAGAGTTCCACCACGTCGCTATCTGCTATACCCAGCCTCCCGATGCCCGCAGCCGCGAGATAGTAGGCGGCGGGGGAGCCAAGCCCCCCCGCACCGACGACCAATACCGAGGATTGCAGCAATTTGAGTTGGCCCTCATCCCCTACCCCAGGCAGTTGAGTATTCCTGTGGTAACGCTTTATTTGCAGAGGAGATAGCGTGCTCATCACTAGCCTCCGCCTACAGGAGGGAAAAGCGACACCCTGTCTTTGTCTTGCAGGCGGTAGTCAAGCTCCTTATGCCGCCCATTGACCAAGGCCGAGGTAACTTCGGCTGGGGGTATACCGAAGCGATGAAGCAAGTCGGCGATGGTCAACGTACCGTCAATGGCGACTGTAGTCATCTCCCCATGCCGCACGCCGACATACTTCTCCAAACCAGTGTAAACCCTAAGTTCAATGTGCATTGCCCCACCCCGCCTCTATCGTCTACTAGGCGCTACTTCTCGAAAACAGAGTCTAGGTCCGCGTCACTGATATCAAAGACCGTGTTATGCGGAGCCAGCTTGTCGGTGTAGAAAAACTCCGGCAGGCGGTCGTCTGCCTTGGTGAAACCAGCTGCGGTGTTGAAGGCTAACTCAGTTTTTAATATGCTCTGCCCAAGGGCAACCACATCGTTCACAGTCAAGTCAATTCCGTACTGGGCATTAATCATCTCCACTATGGTGGGTAGCCCTTCGGGATTATCTAAGACGGGGAAGGCCACAAAAAGGCAGAGACCCGTAGCATCAATGGCCGCTGTCGCCACCTGCAAGTTGCGTGATAACTCAACCTGACCCTCGGCCTTGGTGGGGTCGACAAAACCGCCCACCTTGAGAATATTGGCCGTCACTGCATAGCCGGCAGTGTGATCTGCGCCCATGGGGCTGGTGGCGTAAGTGACCCCCTGCCCCTTGCAGGACCTAGGATCATAGGCCGGTAAGCCTTGCCCCTTAACGGTCGGCACACGGGTCACGCCGTAGGCCTTGCCGGTAAAAGCCGCTCCATTGCCGAGGATGCGACCGGCGGGAGTACCCATGGCCACTTCGCTGAGGGCAGAGATGGCGGCTTCGCCATCACCAAAGGCAATGGTACCAGACTCCATCAAGACCCCTAAGGCTACCCCGGCTTCGATGGTGTCAAGCCCGGTGTCATTACATATGTAGTTGAGCTTAGCGATGGTATCGAGGTCCTTGATGTCGAGGTTAGGACCGAAAGCCCAGGCGGTTTCGTATTCTACCGGCGAACACACCTTGCCATCGGGCATGGGATAGGCGTTAGAACAGCGGATGACACAACCGGGATGACAAGCATGAGCCACTTGCCCGCCGCGCGCTTTAGCCGCCGCCGCCAAGGCCTCCCCACCAACCTCATTAGCATGCTCGTAGCGACCGATGTTGCTAAAATTCCTCACCGGCAGCGTACCCGCCTCGTTAATGACATTCATCAAGACGTTGGTGCCAAAATTAGGGAGCCCAGTCCCCGTGACGGGGTGTTCAAGCAAAATCTTGGCAAATTTCTTTGCCGCTATAGAAAATTTCTCCTTGTCCTTAACCGGCACTCCGAAAGTGGTCGGCGAGTCGATGACAATGGCCTTTAACCGCTTAGAACCAAGCACCGCCCCAAGGCCTCCCCGACCGGCATAACGGCTGGAATTACCGTCGCCATCGTTGGTGGCCACCCCCGCACCGGCGAGCATCATCTCTCCGGCTGGTCCATTGCAAATAACTCCAACCTTGCTGCCAAATCGCTCGCGCATCAGAGCAGTTACCTCGTATGTCCCCTTGCCGGCCAGTTCATCGGCCGCCAGCACCTCAGCACCACTCTGGGAGACCCTGGCGATATAGGTCTTTTTGTCATCCGGCATGCCCTCAACTACGATGGCCTTAATGCCCAGGCTGGCAATCTTCTGCGAACATATCCCTCCGGCGTTGGCTTCCTTGATGCCCCCAGTCAGAGGACTTTTGCCGCCAAAAGATAGGCGGCCGGAAGAGGGGGCATTGGTCCCCGTGAGTAGCCCAGGGGCGATAACCAACTTGTTAAATTCGCGCAAGGCATGACACTGTGGTGGCACCTCGTCTAGTAGGAGCTGCGAAGTCAGAGCGCGTCCGCCGAGTGGCAGGTACTTCTCCGGCACATCTTCAAACTTTGCCTCGAGGGTCGACATGTTCAGACGCAACAACTTGGGCATCAGTCACAACCTCCTCGTATTTTTTGATACTTCCTCCTTATACTATTCTATGAGATGCAAAATCTTCCTTCAAAGAAAGACTTAAATATTCACAATATACGCAATAAAAAAAGAGGGAGGAAAAAACACCTCCCCAGAGAACTTTAGGATGGAGAAAAAAAGAGGCTGCCAAAAGATGGGGGTGCGAGAATGGGGACCATCGAGCTAAGGTATTTTTCTACTCTGCAAGAAGTGATGAGCGAGCGCGGCTTTGCCTACCCCGCAAGTTACGAGGTCGGCCAGGGCATGACTATCAGAGCATTGCTCGCTGACCTCAACCTCGGCGCTACAGAGGTCGAGGCCGTCATGCAAAACGGCAAGGTACAGGGTTTGGACACCTATATAATGCCAGGGGACCGAGTGGCCCTCGTTCCCCCCGGGACCCCCGGCCCCTATCGCGTTATGCTCGGCATAAGGAGCTGTCCTGAAGGGACGGAGGAACGCGACAGACAGGATTGACACACCATCAATATTGGAAGGGGTGCAAAAACATGTCACGCACTGCAAGACGCAGAAGTGCTTCGGGGATCCATCATGTCATGGCCAGGGGTCTTAACAAACAAGACATTTTCCTAGACAAGGATGACCGGTTCAGGTATCTCAAGACTTTGGCCGCTGTAAAAGAAAAAACAGGCATTAAGGTCTACGCCTACTGCCTGATGTCTAATCATGTTCACTTGCTGTTGTCCGAGGGGCAAGAGACAGTGGGCGATGTGATGAAGAGGATGGGCTCGTCATACGTGCTCTGGTACAACCACAAGTACGAGCGCTTAGGCTATCTCTTCCAGGACAGATTCCGTAGCGAGCCCGTGGAAACGCGGGAAGACCTAGTGGCGGTAGTACGCTATATCCATCAGAATCCGGTAGAGGCTGGCCTTGCAGCCGACAGCTCACACTATGTCTGGAGCAGTTTTCTGGCCTATGCCTCAGGTAAAGAGCACGAGCCTGGCTTAACTGATACCACACATGTCCTCGATGCCTTTGGCAGTTTGGATCAGTTTATTACATCACATCGCAAGCCCTGTGAGCGGCCCTTTGTCGAAGCAAATTATCAGAGTCGCGCTACCCCTAGGCAGATTCTGGCGGTGGCCAATCGAATACTGCGGGATCGCCCTCTGGAGTCTCTCAAGACCATGGGCGCAGAGGATCGCAACCGCTTTCTCCGTGAGTTGAAGGCGGTGCCGGGGACGAGCTATGCCCAAATCGCCTCTTTGGTGGGACTAAGTAAGAAAATGGTGGAGAGAGCCTGATGTCGCGATCCTCCGTCCCCTCGGGACACTCCCGTTAGGACAGTTTCCCCAGATACTTTTTGGCGTGGGTTATAGCTTCGTCTGTGCTCACACCCTGCTCGACGGCTTGGCGAATGGCACTCTCTAGGAGACAGGCGACCATATTCAAACCGACCTGCTCCACGGCGGCTTTTAAGGCAGCGACTTGGGTGACGATGTCCTCGCAGCTTCTCTTTTCATCGAGCATGCGCTGTATGCCGCGCGCCTGCCCTTCGATGCGGCGCAGGCGACTCTGTAAGTCAGGCGTCGCCTTTTCTAAAGTCTCGGGGTAAACGGTGTCCTTCATTCTCTTTACCTCCACAATGGGCGATAATTACTAGGCGCTTTCGGCGAATATAGCCTTACCCGACACTCCCTGCGAAGTGAGTGCCTTGGTGACTGCTTCAACCATGGGTTTTGAACCACATACATAGACCGAATACCCACGCCAATCTAAGCCCGAAAGCGCATCGGTGACAAATCCTTTTTTGCCTACATACTGATCACTGGGGTTAGCTACCACCTTGATGAATTCAAATTGCGAAGACTCCACTGCAAGAGCGCTAAAAAAGTCGTCATAGAGTATTTCTCCCGGCGTATTGACCCCATAGATGAGCTTAAATGCCTTCTTTTTTTGTACAAGAGCCTCGGCGATGGGCACAAAAGGAGTGATGCCAATTCCTCCGGCAACGAGCAGAATTTTATCTGCCTTTTCGTCAATGAGCAGGGCGTTACCAAGCGGTCCTTCGAGGTCGACGTCTTGCCCTACCTTGAAATTATCAAATATCATCTCTGTGCCGTAACCCCCCGGGACGCGCTTTACTGTAAGGCGAACCTCTCGGTCGCTCCCCCTGCCGGCAATTGAGTAAGCGCGAAACATCTCAGGACTATTTTCGATTTTGATCAAAAAATACTGCCCGGGAAGGTAGCTTACTTTTGGTGGCATTATAAATTCCAGCGTAAACTCACGCACATCTTCGGCAAGGGCGACTATCCCCTTGATGCGGGCCTGGATGGCTTGTCTAGTGTCGTAACCGCGCCGGTCGGTGGCCGCGCCGCGGGCGGAAGCCTGAGACTCCGTTTCGAGAGTGAGGATTTTCGCCGGACAGTTCTCGATGCAAGTCAGGCACCTGATGCAAGCGAGGTCATCAAATTGATTTTTGTCCGAAAAATTCGTATAAGGTACCCTCTGCATGGGGCAGGTACGAGCGCATTTGGCGCATTTATGGCATTTCTCGATAGCGGAGACGGTAATCTTCCGGTCGTGTTTTTGCGTCAACCCTAATTTCTTGCCCAGACTGTACATTAACATCTGCATTATGCCCATCGGACAGAATTGACACCAAGTGCGCGGCGTAATAATAAGACCGAGGATGCCGCCGGCCACTGTCACCATCAGGTAGCTGTTCACAAAAACAAAGCCAAGCCTATCCCAAAAGGGCAGCGTCCCCCATAGGGCCGAGACGAGGATGATCCTGCTCAGCATATTGTACATAAACCAAGCTAAGACGACGCCTTGCGCAATTTTAGACTTGAGAAAACTAGGTATTTTGGCGTTGCGACTAAAGGGTAGAAATAGTTGGTCAAAGAGGCTGCCATGCGCACAGTAAGTGCCGCACCAGTAGCGCCCCTTAAACAGTGAAATTGCAGTCAGAGAGAACATTACCCCTAGGACAAGCAGACCGAGCCTAGGGAACCATAGTCCGCCGAAAGCCACAGTGAGGGTAAAAATCCACGCATAACGACGAATTGCTGTAAACGCACGGTTGGTCTTCATGTAAAATCTCTTCATGCTAACCTCCTAAATTATCTCTTTGGGCTCGTAAATTACTTTCTGGCGAGAACTTGGTCAACGAGGTCCTTGAGTGCTTTCTCTGACAAAACCCCCGTGACTCGCTCTAACTCCTTGCCACCACGGAAAAACAGCATGGTGGGTATGCTCATAATGTTGTAATGGCCTGCCGTTTGCTGATTTTCGTCGACATTGAGCTTGGCAACCTTAATTTTATGTCCGTACTCCCTGTCTACCCGGTCGACAATAGGTCCGAGCATGCGGCAAGGCATGCACCAAGGCGCCCAAAAATCCACTAGAACAACCTCTGACGCATCCAAAATCTCTCTCTTGAAATTGCTGTCTGTTGCTTTTAGCAAGTTAAACTCCTCCTTGTTTCAGTTGACTACCATACCCCGTAGGGTATAAAATATATTCTAGATTGACAAGTGCGCTTTGTCAAGCGCTAATACCTAGGGAGGTATCGTTATGGAATTAGATGTCGCCATCATTGGGTGCGGGCCGGCAGGCCTATCGGCCGCCATCAATGCTAAAATCCGCAAAAAGACGGTCAAAGTCTTTGGCACAGAGGTGTGTAGTGCCAAACTGGAGAGCGCACCCTGGGTAGAAAACTACCTTGGGATGCAAACCACGGGCACGGAGCTCGGGGCGATGTACTTGCGCCATTTCACGGACATGGGTCTTAAAATTCACCGCACGCGTGTAGACACCATCGTCTCAACCGGGACCGGCTTCATGGTGGCCGCCAAAGGGGAAATTTACGAGGCGCGTACCATTATTTTGGCTACCGGTATTTCTCAGACCACATACTTGCCAGGTGAACGCGACTTCGTGGGACGTGGCATTAGCTACTGCGGGACCTGCGACGGCCCACTCTACACGGGGAAGAAGGTAGCGGTCATCGGTTACACCGCGGAAGCCGTTGAAGAAGCAAAGTTCTTGGCCACTATCGCCTCCTTGGTCTACTATATTCCGCAGGGGACGGATATGACCGGCCCACACCCAAATATCGAAGTAGTACACGGCCGACCAATCGGCATTTTGGGCGAAGTCTCACTAACCCGTCTTGCCTTGCGGGACAAGGAACTCCGCGTGGACGGGGTCTTCATTTTCCGCGAGACCACCCCAGTGGAACAGATCCTCGCCGACTTGGAGTTGTCTCAAGGAGCGGTACACGTGGACAGGCAGATGGCGACCAATATCCCCGGTGTTTTTGCCGCAGGTGATTGCACAGGTCGACCATTCCAACTTGCCAAGGCTGTGGGCGAAGGGGCCGTGGCAGGGTTAAGTGCCGCTGCCTATCTCGACAAAAGGTCCTAGTTCACTCGTCATCCTCACCCTTGATGACCGCCAAAGGTTTAAAGCGAGCGACTAAGCGCGTCATGCCGAGCTCGGCCAACACGCCCGTGACCTCATCAATATCCTTGTAGGCTGCGGGCGCTTCATCAACCACCGCCTTTAAGTTGCGGGCGTTCACGAGGACTGTGCCTAGATTGTCTCTTAACTCCGCTTCGCTGATCTTTCGCCGCGCCTCGCTGCGCGACATCTTTCTACCGGCCCCATGGTTGACCGAGAAGAAAGTTTCGTCTAAGAGTGGCGTCCCCACTACTACATACGAGCCTCGAGCCATGTCTCCCGGCAGCAAGGCAGGATGGCCCGTGCTTTGGTATTGCAGCGGATTTTGAGGGTGCCCCGGAGGAAGGGCGCGGGTGGCTCCCTTTCTATGCACAAGAACCTTTTGCCCGAAATGCATCTCGAATTTGGCAATGTTATGAGCAACGTCATACACTTGCCTGACCTCATTAGACTTTGTTCCTATTACCTCAGAGAGCGCCTCACGCGCCGCATGCGCCATCAGCTGACGATTGGCGAAGGCATAGTTGACAGCACAACTCATAGCCGCCAAGTACCGCTCCCCCTCAGGCGATTTAATGGGCACAGCAGCTAGGCCTTTGCTCGGCAGGCGCAAACCATAGCGCGGAGCAGCTTCAAGCATCAGCCGTGAAAAGTCCGTGCAGGTCTGATGTCCCAGCCCGCGACTGCCGCTATGAATAAGAATGACCAAGGCTCCTCCTCTTAAAGAAAAAGTCTTTGCCACCTCTTCATCCATAATTTGCGACACCGCACAAAACTCGATAAAGTGGTTGCCGCCGCCTAGGGTGCCGAGTTGTTCGGCGCGTTTGTGGGCGGTTTTAGTGAGCGCTTCGGGGTCCGCGCCCGGCATCTGTCCTTCTTCCTCGGTAACAGCAAGATCAGCCCTCATGCCATAACCCTTATCTACCACCGTTTTCGCACCTTGCACAAAGATATCCTGCAATGCATTCCCCCGAAATTCGGCATACTGCGTCTTCTTGCCGATTCCGGTGGGGATTCTGCTCTCGAAGGAAAGCATCAGCTGACGCAAAGCCTTAGTTGACAACGATGCTGCCGGAACATCAGTGGCGAGCAATCTAACCCCACAGTTTATATCCATACCCACGGCCCCTGCCGAAACCACTCCAGTGTGTGCATCGGCGGCAAAGACCCCGCCGATGGGCATGCCAAAACCGCTGTGCATATCCGGCATACCGAGGACATGCTTGAACACCCCCGGCAAACAAGCGACGTCCCGGAGCTGCTTCAGGGAGTCGTCGTCCCCTAGTTGCTCGCGCAAAGCATCACTCAAGAACACTTGGCCCTCTACCAGCATATCGCCCTGCTTCTCTAGACGGTAGCGGTTGGGGCCTACCTTGGTGAGCATCATCTCGCCCCCTCTCATTAGCCTCAGCAATTAGCCTCAGCAATTAGCCTAAGTTTTGTTGCCTTTGCTTAGCGATGGCCTCACGGGCGAGGACATCGCAACGTTCGTTCTCCGCCACTCCGGCATGCCCCTTAACCTTAACCCAAGTTACGCGGTGCGTCCTAGTCAAAAGGAGTAGTTGCTTCCACAGGTCGGAATTCGCCACCGGCTGTTTCGTGCTGTTTAACCAGCCGTTCACCTCCCACCTGGCAAACCAGTTCTGCAAAAAAGCATTTACCAAGTAGGCACTATCGCTATACAAGGTTACCGCACAGGGCACTTTGAGGGCAGCTAGACCTTCTACGGCCGCTCTAAGTTCCATGCGCTGATTAGTGGTCATGGTTTCCGCCCCTTGCAACTCTTTGCGTTTATCGCCACTCACCAGCACTGCCCCCCACCCACCGGGGCCGGGATTGCCGGAACATGCACCATCAGTATAAATAACTACTTCTTTCACAGCTTCCTCCATCTAAGACCCACGCCCTTGTCCTTTATCTGCGCCATCCTTGGCATGCTTCTACTGCCGTGGAACCTTGTATGTTTCGAGGATATTTTACCACAACGGGAGGGTGCTGTTACGAAAAAAGCCGACCAACTCTCTTTGGTCAGCTTTTCGCAGAGTCGAGCTGCGTAATCGGCTAAGAGGCCGCGACCCGCAAGATCTCCTGGACAAAAGGATGCTCACGATTCAATCGACACGCCGTGGTGGGAAAATCCGCGTTGACCGGGTTTGGTACCTTGTAGGTCTCGAGGATGCCATCATTGATAGCGCGCGAGACAACTTTTTGTGGGTCAGCCAGACTCCCAAGCACACGGTTAGTCAATAGCTTTAAACCGACAAAGAGCATGCACGACCGTTCTAGACCATCGACGAGTCTCCCAGTCTCTGGGGTGAAGCCGTAGGAATTCTTGGTACTCCAGTAGACATTTTCATAGTCAATAAACATCGCGACATTAACAGTCATATAGCGCCCCCTAAATTAGATTCGGCTAATTAATGTTGCCCACCACCTCCCGAATATATGCGCAATAAGAACGGCCGAAAACACCAGGCTGCCTATCAACATACTATTGATAAGCAGCCTGGTTTAGACCGATTCTGGCATTTTTCTTAAGCGTGCTGTAAGAACAAGGCATGGAGCCGCGTATCGGCGGTCATCTCCGGATGAAAGGTGCAGGCCCAAAGATTATTACTGCGCACGCCGATAATGTCCTCACCTAACTTGGCGATAACCTCCACCGAGGCCGAGACGGACCGAATCAGTGGCGCACGTATAAACACTAAGGGAAAGTCATGCAGACGCCCCACTGTCCCTTGGCCGACAAAGCTATCGAGCTGTGACCCATAGGCATTGCGCTCTATCGCAATGTCTAGTACCCCTAGGTAATTCTTCGTCTCGCCAATGATGTCCTTCGCCAATAATATGGCCCCGGCACAGGTCCCCATGGTCGGTTTGTTGGCAGCAAAGTCCCGGAGCGGTTCGCGCAGTTCATTGCGCTCGATGATCTTGCCCATGGCGGTACTCTCGCCCCCCGGTAAGATGAGGGCTTGCAGACCCCGGAGATCTTTTTCGCTCTTTACCTCTCTGGCCTCGTGCCCCAGTCTTTGTACGGCTCGCAGGTGCTCGCGAAAAGCGCCCTGCAAGGACAAAACACCGACTATCATTACTGGCCGCGCTCCGCAAAGGTAGTCTCTAACCGCGCTATTTCTAGACCCGCCATGGCTGTACCAAGACCGCGCGAGATATGTGCCAATCTCTCTTTGTCGGCATAATGAGTGGTGGCCTCGACTATCGCGGCGGCACGGCGCGCCGGATTGGACGATTTGAAAATACCCGAGCCAACGAACACTCCATCGCATCCAAGTTGCATCATCAAGGCGGCATCAGCAGGGGTGGCCAGGCCGCCGGCCGCGAAATTAACAACGGGAAGCTTGCCTAAGCGTTTTACTTCCTGGAGCAGGTGGATCGGCGCGCCAAATTCCTTGGCCAAGGTCATGAGTTCTTCGTCCGGCGCGAGCTGTACGCGGCGCATCTCAGCGAGCATGGTGCGCATATGACGCACAGCCTCAACCACATTGCCGGTACCCGCCTCGCCCTTAGTGCGTATCATGACCGCCCCTTCGCCGATACGGCGCAGAGCCTCGCCGAGGTTACGAGCACCGCACACAAAGGGGATCTCAAATTTGTGCTTGTCGATATGGAACTGATCATCAGCCATCGTCAGAACTTCACTCTCGTCAATAAAGTCGATGCGGAGAGCCTCAAGTATTTGGGCCTCAACAAAATGCCCGATGCGCACCTTGGCCATGACTGGGATGGTCACCGCCTGCTTAATCTCGATGATGAGCTCAGGGTCACTCATGCGGGCGACCCCACCATCGCGGCGTATATCAGAAGGAACACGCTCCAGCGCCATGACCGCACAGGCGCCTGCAGCCTCGGCTATTCTGGCTTGCTCGGCATTGACTACGTCCATAATTACGCCGCCCTTGAGCATTTCGGCTAGTCCTCTGTTTAACTCGGTCCGCATTGCCAAATCCACTCCTTGACATCTGTTCAGTGTACCGATACAGTTAAAAGTGTATGGTGTACGCTGTCACACAAATTATAGCGCCTAAGTAGTCTATGTCAAGGGAGTGATAATAATTGCTGTACTTGCGCCTCGCCGACCACTTGCGAGCAAGCTGTCTAGCACTGGCCCCGCATAGTAAAATGCCATCAGTACGCGCCCTGGCCAAGGAGCACCAAGTCAACCCTTCGACTGTGGTAGCCGCCCTTAAACTGCTAGAATCAGAAAAAGTGCTTTACTGCCGCCAAGGCAGCGGTACCTATCGTGCACCCCATGCCACTCTGCCCCTAGAGCATTTCGAGGAGCGGCGCTCAGCCATAGATTTTACTTCAGGAACACCCTCGCCGGAATACTTCCCGGTTGCCGACTTTAAGGAGGCTTTTAACACTGTGCTCGACCGTGATGGCGGGCAGGCCTTCGCCTACCCTGATCCTCAAGGCTATTCGCCCCTCCGGCAATCCATCGCCAAGTACTTGAGCAGCCAAGGCATGAACCTGGCAGCTGACAATATCCACATTACCTCAGGCGCGCAGCAGGCCATCTTCCTGCTCGGGCAGCTACTTTTATCCCCGGGGGACCATGTGCTCATGGAATGCCCCTCATACAGTGGGGCGCTGCAAGTGTTTGCCGCCGCGGGCGCCAAAATCATCGGAGTGCCGCTTGGCTACCAGGGCCTCCGCCCCAAGGAATTGGCTCAGACGCAAAAACACTCCCCAAGACTCATCTATACCATCCCCAACTTTCACAATCCTACCGGTGTGAGCTACAATCATGATGCCCGCCAGACCCTCATCGATTATGCCCGCCGGCATAGTTACTACATCATTGAGGATGACCACATCACCGAACTCTACTATACAGGCACTCGGCCGCGTTCGCTCTGGCAAGATGCCCCTGACCGCGTGCTCTATATCAAGAGCTTTTCTAAAATTTTTATGCCTGGTCTACGTCTGGGCTTTCTCGTCGTTCCCAAGGAACTCAGCGCAGCACTTAGCAAGGCCAAACAAACGGTAGACCTCGGAAGCTCGGGCATCACGCAGCGGGCCCTCCAATTATACTTGGAGAGCAACAAATGGCTACAGCACCTAGACACTCTGCGCTCAGTATATGGAGAAAGAGCTTCTGGCCTGTACGCGGCACTAAAAAACCACCTCAAGGGCGAGGCGGTGTTTCATCCCCTCCGAGGTGGCATGAACTCCTGGGTAGGACTCCCTACGGGGACGCATGTGCCATCACTCCTGAAGTCCGCTACCGAGCAAGGGGTCAGCTTTACGCCTGGCGAACAATTCAACCTCCCACCATATGACTACAAAAACTACCTGCGATTAAGCATTGCCTCGACCAGCCTCGAGCAAATAGATGCCGGCATCGCCATCATTGCCGCCAGTCTGGCGCGACAATCTCACCAGTGATCGGCTATCGAATCGGTCAAGAATGTCGCTGCTGAAGCGCTCGCCACGGTGAGCGCCCCTTGGTATTGTATGCGGCGCAACCAGGGTGTAATTGTGCGCAATGCCTGGGATGGCGAGTTGCAATCAAGGCTGAGGTGAGCGAGCATTATGCCCTTGGTACGTTCTGTTACCAAAGCTGCCAAAGCCTCTCCGGCCTCGTCATTAGACAGATGCCCATACTTGCCCATGACCCGTTTTATTAAGGACCAAGGGCGACCGGAGTTAAGCTCCATGGCGCGGTCGTGATTACTCTCAAAGATGAGGTAGTCACAGTCACGGCTACCGTTTAAAACTTCTGGAGTAAATTCGCCTAGGTCGGTGACCACGGCCACACTGGTGCCATCGGGAGCGGTAAGGCGAAACCCAAGCGGTGCGACGGCGTCATGAGACTTCCGAAACGCTGCCACCTGCAAAGACCCCGCTTGGATAAAAGAGCCATGTTCGAGGGTCACACACAAATTATCAGGCATACAAGAAGTGGACGGCTGTGCCGCCCAAAAGAGGCCGGAACTATAGACCGGCACATTATACTTAGCCGGGAACGGCGTCTTCAGCTGCATGGAGCGAATGTGATCGCCATGTTCATGGGAGACAAATACACCTGCTAGAGCGTGTGGGTCTACGTTTGCTTCCTGCAGACTCCTTTCGAGACGTCTAATGGGCACACCACAATCCACTAAGACATTTGTGCTACCCCAGCCCACGAGGTAGGCATTGCCGTATACACTTGAACTAGCCAAGGACACCACTCGCAACTCCATCACCACCCGAACGATTATACCATAGCCAAGCGACCCCCAGACCGCACGAGAAAAGAAAAGCTTGGGAACAGAGGGGACGGTTCTTCGTGTTCCCAGGCTCTTTCTTAGGCCAAGTTGAACTTGTGCTTGAGAACCAAACATAGCCCTACGCCAACGGTTGCTAAACCCCCGGCTATCAAGAACGCTGGGGTAAAGTTGCCGGTGGCGTCATAAATGGCAGCGCCCGCCGCAGGCATAAACGCGCCAAAAGCCAAGCTAGTAAAGACCAGTCCATAATTTACGCCGAGGTGCTTGGTGCCAAAGGCAGCGGCCGTCAGCGCGGGGAAGGTGGCCAAGACAACCGCTAGGCCCCAGCCGACCAGTGCCGCAGCCATGTACAAGGTCACGGCACTGACGGCAATAACGTTAAACAGAAACAGCGTCACAGCTTGAACGGCAAAACTCACTGCCATTACCCTCACTGTGCCAAACTTGTCGCTCAAGAAGCCCGCGATGGGCCTGCCAAACCCGTTAAAGCCAGAGAAAATCGCTACGGCTGTCGCGGCTTCGGTGGCACTAAGGCCTATAACAAGCCTGCCAAAAGGCGTAATTAGGGCCGCGCAGAGCATACCGCCCGCTATCACCACGCCAAACGCGAGCCACATCACCCAGAAAATCGGCTTGAGCAAGACCTCCCTCGGCGAAGCGTCAGGCGCGGGCATGACCTTTCGTTTGCGGGTCGGCGCGGCCGTACCAGTTTGCAGAACGCCCTCGGCAGGGTTCTTAATTATCCATGCGGCTAAAAGGCACATGGCAAAGCCAATCCCTGCGATGAGCACCAGCGTTCCTTCGACACCATAGACCGGAATTAGGTAGCGAGCCTTAACAGGTGCTACAAAAGTGCCTGCTAGCCCTACACCCATTACGGCGCAGGAGATAGCGAATGCCGGGCTATCAGGGAACCATTTTCGTACAGGCGGTGCTACGCAGGCGTAAATTGTTCCCGCACCAATTCCACCCGTAAAGCCGTAGGTCAAGAACAACCACCATGGGTAAGGGAAGTGCCCCACCAGCGCGGCCCCGCCAAACCCAAGCGCGATAAACACGGCCCCGAGCAGGCAGGTCTTCTTAGGGCCGATAGTGTCCTGCATGCGCCCCGCAGGAACCATAACCAACGCGAAAACTAAAAAAAAGATCGTAAACGGCATGGCCGCCTCCGTCATAGTCCAGTCAAACCTCTCCACTAACGGAACCACCATCGGTCCCCAAGCATAGGCCACTCCCGCCAAAAAAGCCAGCAGAAACCCTGCGAAAACAATACTGTACCGCGTCCAACTTTGATTAATCATGCGTCGCCTCCAAGAATTCACGTTGATACATGAATTCGCCCCGCAACGCGACTTTACCTGCCGACGAGAGGAGGGGAACCGGCGGAGTGTGGTTTATCACGAAAATGGGAATTGGGAACGGCGAGAACCGTCCCCCGTGTTCGCTATCTGACAGCCGTCGTCAATCTGAACTGGTCGTTTTCGAGCACCATCATCACAACACGTCCGCGCAGGTTATCTATCTCGACATTCACGCGGATTTGTGTGGACGCGAGCACGCGAAAGAATCCTGCGTCCGGCATATCAACAAGCAACTGCCACGTTTCCGTGGACGCGCTGCTGGCGATTAACTCTGCACTCAAAAGCCGCTCGCGCTGCACGCCAATAAACCGCAGCCGGAGGAAGGAACGCAGCAGGTAGGCCCGCGGTGCACTGGCCATCTCCTCGCCGACTAACTTCCCCCCCTGACCGATGTAATTCCCCCGTGTCGTCAGCTTTGGCTCGATAGCCGCGTTGCTGTTCGCAAAAATAACGCCGATACTTGGCGTTCCCGGCCCCATAAAACCGGACCCAATGCGCGCCAAGACCAGCGGGGCATGACGAAAAATCAACTCGGCATCAGCCGGCCCACCCGACCGTGCTCTTATGAACACCAGCTCTGTACTGGCGTCAAACTCCTCGGTCGTATTGGCAGCTCTGTCTAGTAGCGAGCCCGCGAATTGTCGGTTGGCGAAGGAGTCCTTGTTGATAATCGCCAACAAGTTCTCTAGCGAGCCGCGGTCGCTAGGTACATCATTAATGCGCAAGCCCCCTTCAACACTCCACTGGTAGCTCCACCCAAATTCGTCTACCGCAAAACGCCAAGTTAGCGGGAAGTAAGTCACGCCTCTGAAGTTGAGCAGCGGCCAAAGCTCGTTCCTGTTGTTTATTCTCTTGCCGTTGACCGTGATGCCATAGGTGGGAATTGTCACTGTGACGTCCCCGCTCCGGTTTATCGTCGGCTCATCGGCAATAAATGCGCCCGCCGACTCCGCCCTAGTGACTATGAGTCCCTCACGTTGTGACCACTGCGTGGTCAACCCCATAAAGCGGGCCAGGTTATAGGTGAGCGGAATGTAGGTGATGTTTCTGTGGCGCAATAGCGGAAAACCAGCATTGACATTGTTAATGGTGATGCCATTAAGTACTACGTTCTCCTCGACAATCGTAGCCCTCACGGTAGCCGCGCTACCCAGCGTTACAGCATGGGACAACAAGAGCCCTACGACCATCATCGCTGCCAGCAATCTCTTAATCATGTGCATCCTCCTTTGTTTGTTATGAATAGATGGGGCGGTTCCTCGCGTTCTCACGGGCAGTGATGCGGTATCATTCTTCTGATCGCAGCTTTTTAAGGAGATATACAAACTCCTGGCGCAGCAAGGTCAGCTTTCGCTTCGCGAGACAGCGACACTATTAAAGGTAACGCGCAAAACGGTTTACAATACAAAGTCATGCTAAGCGAGGACTAATCCGCCATGACAAAGGAAAGGAACGGACATCGGGTGAAGGAAGGAAGGAAGGAAGGAACGGCAGGAA
>QLUC01000210.1 GCA_018725275.1 Bacillota bacterium
GTTTGGATATGGCATTTTAGCCTTATCCAGTCAAGGTGTTTCCGAGCCTACGGCGATAAGCATCTATCTTAACTTCCCCCCCCATGGCGACGAGCGGAGAGAGCAAAATTGAAGCGGGAAAACTCTCTTTTTTGTCAAAAGTGTAGGCGTGAATGCTAGGGGTATTGACAATGTGATAGATGTGTGATATAGTAAGCGTGAAGGAGGCGACCATGTTTGTCAAAAGTGGCTGGCGCAAATACAAAGGGAAGATTTATTACCACTACCACGTGGCGGAGTCATACAGGGATAATGGCAGGGTTCGCACTCGACGACTCGTCAATATCTCCTCCCTCCCCCAGCATGCTATCGAGGCCATCCGGGAAAGCCTGCGCGCAGGGAAGGCCCTCATCGGGGTCGACAAAGTAAAGGTGAGGACCGGCGATGCCCTGCGTGGAGCAGGTCTGTTGGCCATCGCCAAGGCATGGCAACAGGAGGGGTTGCACCGCGTGCTTGCGGCGCTGACTGGCGCTGAACAACAGTCGACATTGGCCATGGTGGCTCAGCGAATCATCAAGCCTGGCAGCAAGCTGAGCCTCAAGGAGCAGTTTGCTGACACGGTGTTGGCGCAGATTTTCTCTCGCAAACGACTGGATGAGGACGAATTGTATCGGGTGATGGACAAGCTCCACGAGCAGTTCTACTCTATTCAGGAGCGGTTGAGAGCCCGGCGCCAGGCGGCCCCTGTGTTATGCCTGTACGACATCACCAGCACCTACTTTGAGGGTACGAAGGCTGAAGATGGGGAGTACGGTTACTCACGAGACAAAAGATGGGACCGCCACCAGATTGTCATCGGACTGGTGTGTGACGAGGAAGGGGTGCCCCTGGCCATTGAGGTATGGCCTGGTAATACCGCAGATCGCAGTACAGTGGCTGAGCGCGTCACCAGCCTCAAGAAGCAATTCAATATCGAGAAGGCCATCTTCGTTGGCGATGCGGGGATGTACAGCGAAGCCAATATCGAGAAGTTGGAGAAAAATGGTTTTGACTACATCCTGGCCACCGAATGGCACACTCAGCGCCAGCAATTGGAGGCCCTGAAACCATGTCAGTTGCAGTTATTCGACCAGCAGGGCGTGGCCGAGTGGAACGATGACACCGCGCGTTATGTTGGCTGTGTTTCGGAACTGAAGAAGGCGCGGGCGGCCCGACGCCGCGAAGAGGGGATGCAGAAGGCTCGGGAGAACCTGATGACCCTGGCCAGCACCTCGGCACGGGGCCGCTACTACAGTTGGGTACGGCTACGAGAGAAAGTTAACGACGTCCTGGAAGCCGCCAAGGTCGAGGGACTTTGGGAGGTAGAGATTGCCTTTGCCCCGATCGAGAAAGGCTCGCCGGAGGAGAAGCGCCGCCTGTGTCTGAGCTTCTGGCCCAACGATGATGCCATCGCTCGCCGTGCGGCGCTGGAGGGCAAGTACGTCCTGCGCACCTCCCTGACCTCCGCGCAATACCCGCCTGAGGAGGTGGATCGGCAATATCGCCGCTTGCAACTCGCGGAACGGGCGTTTCGACACATCAAAAGCTATCTGAAGGTCCGCCCCATTTTCCACTACCTCCGGCGGCGCATCCGCGCCCATGTGTTGATCTGCTT
>QLUC01000211.1 GCA_018725275.1 Bacillota bacterium
GCCCTGCACCGCCTCACCCTGCGATTGTCAGTCTAACCAGTTACCTACATGGAGCTTGCCTCACGTCTACACCTCCAGAGCCTCTACTAATTTATACTCTAGCAGGCTACACCCTATGAGTGCATGACAAGACCGCTCAAAAAAGAATCTTACGGTGGCGCAAGTGAACGTTTAAGACCAAGCCCACGCCCATGGTAAGCGCGAGATAGGAGCTACCCCCATAGGTCATAAACGGCAGGGGAAGACCTGTGACCGGCATCACTCCCATAGTCATGCCTACATTGACAACGACTTGGAAGGCAATCCAAGTAGCGACGCCAACAGCCAAGTAGCGCCCCACATGGTCCTTGGCTACTGCCGCCGTCTGCAGACAGCGATAGATAATAAAGAAAAACACCGCCAAAAGTGCCACCGAACCTAAGAAGCCAAATTCCTCGCCGACTACCGAAAAAATAAAATCAGTGTGTTGTTCGGGCAAAAAATTGTTCCGACTTTGGGGGCCCTGCCCAAACCCCCGTCCCATAAACATGCCCGACCCAACGGCAATGATTGACTGCATGAGATTGTAACCGGCACCAACGCGATCGAGCGAAGGGTCCCAAAATATCAAGAGGCGGGTGCGCTGATAGTCCCTTAAACCATAAAACCATATGAGCGGAGCACTAAGCACCCCAGAAACGGCGACAGTGGCTATGAGTTGTCGGGTGATGCCGGCAACGTAAAGAACCGCTGCCAAGATGCCGAGAAAGACCAAGGACGTTCCTAGGTCGGGTTGAATGGCTATTAAGGCCATAGGAATGCCGATATGGAGAAACGCAAGTACCACTTTCCATAAAGAGTCGATTCTGCCAAGCTGTTCCACAGTGATGGCCAGGGTAGTCACAATTGCTAACTTGGCGAACTCCGAGGGTTGCAACACAAAACCAGCGATGTTTATCCAGCGCACTGCCCCGCCGCGCTCAACTCCTACCGCGAGTACCAGCACCAGAAGGGCCACGCTCAAGAGGTAAATGGGCCATTTTATCGGAACGAGCAGTTGATAATCAAAGAAAAGTACTATTATCAGCAGGACCTGACCCACAAGCACCCACTGCAACTGCCTGGTGACAAAGAAAAATGGGTCGCCAAACTCATTGTTCTGCGACGCACTCCAGATAACCAAGGCGCCAAAGAGCGAGACTCCTAGATAGGCGAGGTATAATAACCAGTCAAAGCTGCGGAAAAGTCTTTTGTCAATCAATAGGAGGCTCCTCTCGGCGTGGTATGCCGTAAATTGGCAACTTAAAATGAATCGTGGACGCCTCCAACCCCAATTCGAGATGAAGGGTGGCCGACTCTGGGTCGGTCTCGATGTATTCCTGCGCCGCCATGATGAGCGCCTGTTTCAGTTCATCGAGAGCCACGGGCGACAACATCGCCCGATCATACACAAGGACTTGCCTGAGACGGCGCTTGGCCTGCTCCTTGCTCATGACCCAATACCGATAAGGCCACGCGGTGGCCCAATTCTGCTAAGGCTACTCCGATATTGGCGGTGGTTGTGGTTTTGCCCATGCCACCGAACCCCCCTGCGGAGTGTTTTTATTAACCTTCGCCGTGTTCCGGCAAAATCCTTTCGTCGAACAAATTA
>QLUC01000212.1 GCA_018725275.1 Bacillota bacterium
CGTGAGCAGATCTGCAAATCTACACTGAAGGAATACGGCGCCATACTCAAGCAGGAAGCAGAAAAGGAGCCGAAAAATCCACAGTATCTTACGGAATTTATTCATTATCTCATCATGCGTAAATCAGAGAGAAGGATCTTGGTCATACCGTAAATATCCGCTAGGATGTGGTTGAGAAAGGTTTTCTTCGCCTCAAAAACTGTCTGGACTGAGGCAGGCTGCATATTCGTTGTAGGTATAATTATAGGCGGGATTTTAGGATCTAACACCTATACCCCAAGGCGCGCCACTTCGCTCCCACGGGGTAAATGTCTTCAGGCACATTTTCAAAGCGCAACTTGGTCAGGTCAGCCACACCGATGCCAGGCGAGTCTACACGGATATCTACCGGAGCCACGCTGTCCCAGAAGGCCCGGTGATGTACGCGATCCTTGAGAATGACGATGTCAAGGGACGGTATGTCGACACCCACGACGGTCAGCGAGGCGCTGTCATTAGCGTTTCGCATCCGCTCAGAGACGATCAACTGACGGTTCTCTCCGAGGTTCAGACGTACCACTAGGCTCTCCTGTATCTTACTGCCCTTGCCCATGGGGCCTACCAGAGTGAAGCTTGGCTTGCCGATGAATTCTAAGGTTCCGGACACTTCGACGGGCTGCCCCGAATGTTCGCTGGCCCATCCTCCCACCGATACGGTGACGTGGTCGCCCACTTTGTGGTTTTCGGCTAGGAAGTGCGCTGTCTTGGGATCGGCTATACTAGGGATAACCCAATTGACGGCCGCCTGCGCCAGCAGTTCTTCCAGCACGTGGGTGCTGTCCCCTGTGCGGTCTGACCCGTCGGCGAGAACCACGGGACGCTCACCCCTGGCAATGTGTTCCCTGGCCAGGGATACCGCCTCCCTAGGGGCAGGTAAAGGCGCACTAAGGGCCTCCCTGAGTGACCAGGCCAGGCCCGAAACGTCCTCTGCTATTTCCGCGGCCAGCGCCTTGTCGCCATTGGTGACTGCTATGACCGACATGCCTGCATCAGGAACGTCAGCATAGGCGAAACCTGGGGCCACCGAAACGCAATACACTTCATCCTTCTCTTCCCACTTACGACAGCGGTCATAAACCAGCTTCATGGGATGATATGCCGAAGCCTGATAGATGCTGGCTGACATGATACCGGGCTTTCTAAGGGCCTGGGCAGGGCGGAAGTTGCCGCGGATGGTCTCTACCATGCAGCGGGCGGCGGTCATACCGATTTCCTCGGAATCAACGTGAGGGTAGGTCTTAAGGATGAATACTGCGTCGGCCACATCGGTGAGCTCGTGGTCTTCGTTGGCGTGTAAGTCCAAGGTGACCATGATAGGGATATCCCCTACCGCTGCCCGGACGCGGCGCACCAGTTCGGCTTCGGGTTTTGGCACATTTGATACGGCCATTGCGCCGTGCAGCGCCAGCAAAATACCGTCCAGAGGCAGGTGGCCCTTAAGACCTTTTGCGATTTCTTGGGTGTATTTGTCAAAACACTGTGTTTCAAACCAGCTGGTGAATCCGCCCGGTGCCATTCCCACGCTGATTACGGGAAACAGCTCGACCCCTTCTGACTCGGCGACTTTCATAAAGCCGTTGACATAGGTGGG
>QLUC01000213.1 GCA_018725275.1 Bacillota bacterium
ACTCCGTTGCCAGGCTGTTCGATGATGACAAGTCCGCGGTGCCCCATCTCCCGTGTCCCTAGCCACATCCCTAAACGTTTTGCTGTGTCAGCTCCAACCTTTGCTGCAAATTCTCCTTTCGGACCAAAAACTCCTCCAAGCGTCTCGGCTAAATGCGATAGGCCAAATATAACAACTTCGTCTGCCACCGGCAATGTGATCATATCCCCCGGCGGCTGCACTTCTATTAGACCAACAACTGCTAAAATATCTGCTAAAACACCACGGCGACCTTCAAATAAACCGCCAACGATTTCAGCCTCGAAAGACAACAATGATGCGCGGCCAGCTACTACTGTGGGGAGTGCCCGCCCTCTCTCTTTCTCTAATACCTTGGTTATGCCCTCACCCAATGCTGATAACTCCGCGTTCGAGAGACCTGCCACCTGTATGGTTATTGGCTCTCTCACAGTTATTGGCTCCCCCACAGCTATTGGCTCTGTCTTTTTCGCCACAGGCTTCCGCAAATACTGCCTTGCTGCCCATCCCTCCAGGTTCACCTTCCACCACTGGTAGCCGCTGCCGGTAGCAGGGCCTTCGAGCACTACTAGTCTCGTTCCGTCATACACCTTCCCTATAACATTATCATTGATGAGTGGTGCTTCTCGCACTCGCAACCCAAGCTCCCCTGTCCCCTGAACAATGACGCTAGTCCCGACAGCAGGTGGTGGTGACAGCCAGTTTGCAGCACTCCATCCTTCCAGACGCACCTTCGACCATTCGTAGCCATTTCCTCGTTCAGGGCCTCCAACAACCAAGAATTTAGTGCCATCAAATACCTTCCCTAGAATATTGGCATCCTCAATCAAGGGTGACGTCCTTATTCGCAGTCCTACTCGTCCGGTGTTGTAGACCTCTACAGTCGCCAGTGGTGCCGCAGCAGAAACGGGCCGGTAAAACATAAAATAGGCTCTTCTCACATTGGCCAAATCACCAATCCAGGAAAGAGTCTTTGTCCATGATGGGAAATACACCCTTTGGGGTATTCCAGGAACTTCATGAAGTCCCCCTCCAACATCGTAACCAGAGGTAGGTTCTCCTTCCTTCGGCATGCCTCTGGGGGAGAAGAAATGGGTTGCTCCACCAGTAGGGTCACCGATTCCGCCGCGCAATAGCTTCGCTGCTAGCTCGATTATCGATTGAGTTGGGGCCTGGCCGTAAGCATATTGCTTCGGCTGTGTTGCAACCTCCTTTACGCTGCCGCCGTATCTGCCGCTGTGAAGGCGATTCAGCACCGTCCACCCCACTGCGATTTGCTCTTCGCGGGTCCCGATGCTAGCTTCAGACATAACCACTTTGGCAAGCCACTCGACATCCTCTCGCGTGCCCTGTGTCGGCGCTGGCAGCGGTGCGGTCGTAGTGGTCTCTCCCATTACCTCCTGAATCTTCTCCACCACCAGCTCAACCATCTCGCCGGGGCTGAGACCAGCCAGATAAAGCCCGGCAACGAGCCCAGCTACAAAGATAACTATCACAACAGTCAAACAGCCTATTGCTCTCACAGCTCACCTCCCACAGGATGCATAATTGAAATCACACCACTCAGTCAAACTGTTCACTCAAGGCGCTCCGCAGCACAATGA
>QLUC01000214.1 GCA_018725275.1 Bacillota bacterium
TCCAGAGTGACGGGGCTATTTTGAAGGATCCAGACACTAGACCCCAGTGCCTACGTCTCGGTGAGCTTAGAGAGACGTTCTGCGGCTAAGTTCCAGCTAGTAATGGCATCCTTTAGGTCACAAGAGAAGATGGCGTCACTGCAAGCGCTCATGATGGCCTGAAGCTGCCCAGCGGTGAGGTCAACTCTACGGCAGAACCTTCGATTAGTCACGACATAACCACCCCTCCACGAAGCATGCCCGTAGTAACTGCGCCATTTGCATTAATATTCCTGCAAAAGAGAAAAACAGCGCAGAAAAACTTGTATACAAGCCAATTTTGCCGCACCGGGGGGGAATATTCTCTACGAATATCATCGGAGGAGGGAAAAGAATGAAGAAACCTAAAGTAGGCATCACCCAGGGCATTATTTTTGGCCTAGGGATTGGGACTAGTTACGGGCTCTTGTCTGGGGAGATATTTCTAAGTATCGGAACAGGGGCGCTTGTGGGACTAGTTGTTGGGCTGCTGTTTCCCGAGGACTTTAAAAAATAGTTACACACTGAAGACTGCTCTTGCACATATCATGCTGGTATGAAAACAGCAAAGGTGGCAAGTGCATGAAAAACTCTCTGCGTGCGGTGGCCTACACCGTTTTGCAAAGCCCATGTATGACCCGTTTCCCCCTGGTGTTGCAGAGCAAGGACAAAACTCGGGGTATAGGACAGGCGGATTTGCTACTGGGGAGGGCCGCGGGGCAGGCAGTAAAGAAGATTGGTGGAGTGCCGGCCGGCGCGAGCGGCAGTCCAGTCTTCGTGGGGCGAAGGTTGGTGGGGGCGGTATCCCACCTATTGGGGGGCGATCCCTTCTTGGTGGGCATAACGCCGATCGGCGCTATGCGGAAGCTCGCCCAGGAGCCCGACATACCGGCACCAGCGACGATCGCAAAACCATTTGGGCGTATGGGGGATAGCTTGGTGCTGGCCGTAGGGGGCAATTTTAAGTCGAGGGAATCAGAGGTGGCGCTTAGAACGCACCTCGGCGGAATTCCATTTTCTTGCTCAGGCAATTTGCCGCCGCGCCGTAAAAAGAGCCTCGCCCCGGGAGACCCTGTAGGAGTTGCCATGATGATCGGAGACCTGCGGCTTGGGTTTATAGGTACAGTGACTTATGTTAAGAATAGGGCAGTGTACGCCTTCGGGCATCCCCTGCTCCATAGTGGACCTTGCCAGTACCCCTTAACCGCCGCGACTATACTGACTACAGCTCGGGGAAATTTCCCAAATAAAATTGGCGATCTCGGCGAAGTTATGGGAACAGTCCTGCAGGATAGGGCAGCTGGAGTTTTTGGGCTCCTCGGACAAATGCCGCTGGGCCTAGTAGAGGGCAGTCTCAGCGTCAAGGATGAGGACAGGAAGGTGGAGACCGTGCACCGGGTGCAGGTCGTACATAATCCTGCGGAGCTACCCTTTCTCATCTATGTCGCTGCTCTTGAAACCATCACGCAGACTATGAATCGTGTGGGGGAAGGGACGGCGAAATGGGAATGGCGGGTGCACATCAGGGGAGAGGCTGATGAAACAGTCATTATGGATGAGCAATATAGTCCTTTCAATATTGGGACGGTGGTTGCCG
>QLUC01000215.1 GCA_018725275.1 Bacillota bacterium
GTGACCTGTTTTTTGAAAAAATGGCGGAGGAAGCAGTAGCATTTATCGGCAACTGGCAGGTGCAAGCACCAGGGAAACCGTGGCACGGAGGCATAATCCATGCGGTCGCTCAGTGCTGTGGTAAATACTGGGGACCGGATTTGGACGGACAAGCGGACTGCGGTGTAAGTACCGGTAATAGCCTTGCAGCTATTGAGTGCTGGTTGGCGCACCGAAGAGGTACTAACTCATGATTCTTTGGTACACCGGAAAAGGTATTGCAGGTACTGTCAAAAATAATAATGAGGGGAAATGAGATTTCATCTGAACGTTGATTATCCGTTTGAAAAAATGGACCAGAGCCGGAAGCGAATGGAGGCCAGGGTCAGGTTCCGGTACATTGATAGGGTACCGGTTATGTACTGTGTGGTACCGCGATACTTTGCGCCGCTGTTCAACCTGCGCTACATCGACTTTTTCAAGGACGTAGAAACGCACTATTACTGGCAACTGCAGTTCGCCAAGTACCGCATAGAGAATATCCCTGAGGACTTCTGTTGCGACCCGACGATATACGTCCATCCCTACTTTGACAACGTCATCCCGCCCAGCGGCCACGGAGGTGAGGTGGGCTGGCCGGACGACGGTCCGCCGCGCGCGATTCCCGTAATCAAGACCGTAGAGCAGATGGAGCGTTTCGAGGTCGCCAAAACCGACACCGGCTTGCGGGGCAAGGCCATTGAATGGTGGCAGAAGATGAAGAACCTTGTCATACAGACTAAGGTGACGTTCAACGGTAATGAAGGTCACGTGCAAGTGGGAGTGCTCTCGCTGGGAGGACTGAGTCCGCATATGATTGCCGTGGACCTGGTGGGCGAAGATTTTTATTGGTGGATGCTGGAGTATCCGAAGCAGTGCCACCGCTTTCTGGACAAGATTACACAGGGCGAGATTGCGTCCGAGGAATATACGCGGCAAATTGACCCCCGAGCGCGCGGTGAATCGTATGGGGTGGCGGAAGACTCGGCGCAGATTATGTCGCCCCAATTATTCAAAGAGTTTTGCGTACCTTACAGCCGCGCGATTTTCGACCGGTTCGGCCGCCAGGGACGCGGGATTCACATGTGCGGTAACAGCACCCACTTGCACCAGGTGCTCAAGGAGGACTTGAAGATGACCAGTTTTGACACCTTCGGTTACCTGGTACCACCGAAGGTTGCCGCGGCAAACCTGGGCGGAACCACGCTGCTGTGGGGCAACCTCAACCCGATGCTCATGAAAGACGGCACGCCCCAGCAGGTCAAACAGGCGGCTCGGGAGTGCATTGAGGTCCTGGGTCCCTGCGGCGGCTTCATACTTGGCGACGGCGCCAACGTCTGCCCCGGTACCCCGCTGGAAAATTTCCGCGCGATAATGGAAGTGGCAGAGGAATATGGCCTGGGAGACGGAAAACTACCAAAAGAGGTACCACGGCGTTGTTGAAGAACACAAGGTACTTGGAGGTGACTTATGAAACGTATATTTGATTTGTCAAACTTGTCATGGACTATCCAGGGGCATACGCCCTATCTGTGGTTGCTTGAAAAGTCATCGACGACGAGGCCCATTGATGTGCCGCCCGTGCCGGTTCGTGTC
>QLUC01000216.1 GCA_018725275.1 Bacillota bacterium
CCTCCCGAACCCATGATCGCTCCTGCGGCGGTCAAGGATTCATAATCTATACTGTAATCCAGGTGTTCCTCAGAGAGACAGCCGCCGGAGGGGCCGCCCACTTGAACTGCCTTGAACGCCTTCTCCCGGGGGATACCGCCGCCGATATCAAAGAGGAGCTGGCGTATGGTGAGGCCCAACGGTATTTCGACCAATCCGGTGTGGGCCACTTTTCCAGCCAGAGCAAAGGTCTTTGTCCCCGGGTTGGTGGGGGTACCAAAGCTGTGAAACCAATCTATTCCATTCAATATGATGCCGGGTACATGGGCCAGGGTCTCGACATTATTGATGATTGTCGGCTTACCCCATAGACCCGAAATGGCGGGGAAAGGAGGTCGCCGGCGCGGCATCCCGCGCTTGCCTTCCATGGCGGCGATCATGGCTGTCTCTTCGCCACAGACAAAGGCGCCGGCTCCTTCAATGATATCAATGTCACACGAGAAGTTGCTGCCCATGATGCTGTTACCTACTAAACCCTCTTGTTTCGCATCGACTATCGCCTGTCGGAAGCGAGATACGGCGAGGGGGTACTCAGCTCGCAGGTAAATATACCCCTGAGAGGAGCCGATAGCGTAGGCCGCAATAAGCATTCCTTCCAGTACGCGATGGGGATCGCCTTCGAGCAGGCTGCGGTTCATAAATGCTCCCGGGTCACCCTCATCTCCGTTGCAGACAATGTATTTGATCTTCTCGGGTTGTCCAGAAGCGAAGCGCCATTTACGGCCGGTCGGAAATCCCGCCCCGCCCCGCCCACGCAGCCCCGAGCCCTCGATCATATCGGTTACTTCCTCAGGAGTCATCGAGATAAGAACCTTTGCCAATCCCTGATAGCCGCCGCGAGCAATGTATTCCGGCAGGCTCTCTGCGTTGATGTGCCCGCAGTTACGAAGCGCTATCTTTGCCTGAGGCTTTAATACCGGCAGGTCAAAGAGATTTGGAATGCCATCAACTTTGCCCTCCCCTACTGTGCCCATCGCGAGGTCAGATCGAGGATTATCATTGACCAGATACTCTTCTATCAGGACAGGGATCATATCCGGTGTGACACGGTGGTAGCAGATGCGAGGGCGATTTGGCTTAACTATATCAACCAGAGGCTCAGCGTAGCAAAGGCCAATACAGCCTACCTGAGTCACATTGGCAGATAGGCTTCTCTTGTCGAGTTCGGCATTGATACGATCTAGAACCTTCAAGGAGCCAGAGGCCCGCCCGCAGGTGGCAGCCCCAACATAAATGTGGGGCATCTCATCCAGTTGACGGGATATCGCATCGGCATAGCGGTTCTGCAGTTGATCGAGTTCTTGCGATGATGTGATCATTGTTCCTCCTTGCGATTCGCCAGCGTGTCGACAATAGTCACCGCTGCATCAGGGGTTATGTGGGCGTGTATCTCGTCGTTGATTATCATTACCGGTGCCAGGGCACAGCACCCTACACAGGCCACTGTCTCTAAGGTAAACAGCATATCAGGGGTGGTTAACTGTCCCTCTTTCAGGTTGTACTTGCGGCAAATGGCGTCATAGATAGACATAGATCGCGCGACGTGACAGGCGGTGCCGTCGCAGATGGTTAC
>QLUC01000217.1 GCA_018725275.1 Bacillota bacterium
TTTCCCCGCCTCCTTTGTTTTATTGCCTCAGCTCGGCCTTGACTGCATCCACCAGTGCTGTCTGCACCAAGTCTTTGCGCCGGAGTGCCCCAATAACTCGTTCGTCAATCGTTCCTTTGGTCAGGATGTGATGGACAACGACGGTGTGTTTCTGCCCCTGCCGCCACAGCCGCGCATTAGTCTGCTGATACAACTCCAGACTCCAAGTCAGGCCAAACCATATCAGGCAGGACCCGCCACTCTGCAAATTCAGCCCGTGCCCCGCGGAGGCGGGGTGGATGAGAGCGATAGGGATACTGCCGGCGTTCCATCGCCGGATGCTGTCCGCACCGTCTAGCCGCTCAGCAGCCGGGAAGCGCTCGAGTATCCGCACCAAGTCGTGTCGGTACCAGTAAGCGATGAGAACAGGCTTGCCGCACGCCGCCTCGACGAGATCCTCCAAGGCATCCAACTTCCGAGAGTGAGACCGCACTATGCCGCCACTCCCATCATACACTGCGCCGTTGGCCATCTGCAAGAGCTTGCCGCTCAACACCGCGGCGTTAGCGGCATCTATAGTCCTACCCTCGAGAGACAAAACCATCTCGTCCTTCATGGCCCGGTACGCCATCTCCTCGTCATCGGACATCTTGACAGCCACCTCGGCCATCACCAACTCCGGGAGGATCAGACCCCCTCGCACTGAAACAGTGATGTCCCCGATCTGGCGGTAGATAGCCGCCTCCGCTCCGGTCCGCAACTTATAGCTGTAGATAATTAGACCGTTGCGCTTGTCCGGCAAAAAGTAGGTGTCGCGATACTGCCCGATATACCGCCCCAGCCGCTGCCCACCGTCCAGCAGCCGGAACTCCGACCATAGGTCCATCAGCCCGTTGGGGGCAGGAGTGCCCGTCAGGCCCACAATCCTCTGCACCCGGGGCCGGACTTTCAAGAGGCTCTTGAAACGCTTGGTCTGATGAGACTTAAAAGACGACAGTTCGTCTAGAATGACCATGTCATAGTCGAAGGCAACCCCACTTTTATGGACAAGCCAGTCCACGTTCTCCCGGTTGATGATATGAATTTGCACCTTTTGCCGTAGGGCCTCTTTGCGCTCTGCCTCCGTGCCGAGAGCTACAGCGTAAGTCATCCCCCGTAGGTGATCCCATTTTTCAATCTCCGCAGGCCAAACATCTCGCGCTACCCGGAGGGGGGCGATGATTAGTGCTTTGTACACGTCCAGCTCGCGCAACGCCGTTAACGTGACAACCGTTTTGCCCAAACCCATGTCGAGAAAAAGTGCCGATATAGGATGCCGAAGAATATGGTCCGTCGCAAGTGACTGGTAGCCATGCGGTTTATACTCCATGAGAAAAGATTTCCTCAATCTGTGCCGGATCGTCCAAAAGGTAAACGCTAAACCCCAACCTCCGCAGCTCACGGTGGCGGTGTGCTTGAAGGAAGGTCAACAGCCCGCTCTCGGGCGCTTTGACCTCTACGAAAATCACTCTCCCTCCGGGCAACAGGACCAGTCGGTCAGGCAGCCCGTTATAGCCGGGGGCCGCGAGTTTAACCGCCACGCCGCCGCGAGCGGTAGCCGCTCGCACCA
>QLUC01000218.1 GCA_018725275.1 Bacillota bacterium
ATGAGGCCTATTCCTTGACACAATGGTGAAAGCCATGGAGGATCAGAAAGACAACCTCTTAGCAATTCTGTCCGGGTATAGGCTGGAAATGGAACACCTTCTTAAAGCCAACCCTAAGCTCAACTTCCGCTAGGCCCTGCGCCTCTATCAGAGGACAAGCGCCAATCGCGACGACCTAATGCTCATTGCTGAGGAGGACATCGGGCCATTTGATGGGTGAGCCACCATAGCCAAAATAATCATACTACCCTGAGTCCAGTAACTAGGAGCATGACTTCCGTGGTCAGAGCGACATTACTAGGTGAGTTTAACTCTGCGGTATAACCAGTAGAGGTGCCCGCGATACTCACTGTGAGGACGCCGCACTCATACTTAATGAGGACACTGCTGTCGTCGAGGGTGGAGGCCACCCATCGCGATTGATAGGCGGTGCTGATGTCCACCAGCTGTTTTATCAGCATGCCTCTGAGGTTGTTCATAGCTGTCATCCCCTTTGGAATATATGAAGTCAGTATAACATACCGAGGCATGAAGTGTTCGAGAAAGCGCATAAGCTGAAATACACCCCGCAGAAAAAGTGCAAGAAGGATGGCAGAGGATGAAAACATACCTCATCGTCGGACAGACTAATGTTGGGAAGACTGCCTTCGCTTTGGGTTTTGCGGCAAGCTTAGGATTGCGTAAAGTAGAAATTACCTTCATGTATCCTGACGGTTTCGCAACTAAACAGCTATACCCCCTCGCTGTCGCCAGGGAGGAGCTCGTCGGTCCGCGGCAACACAAAACGCGATCCCTTCAGAGCCTCGTCCTGCAAGTGCCCATAGGTAAGGGGCATCGATTGGTCAAGATAGTTGATAGTACCGGTCTAGTGGAAGGGGTTCATGCGGACAAAGAAATTCGACGTTCCTTAACGCAAACCTTGCAAGCGATGCAAAAGGCAGATTTCATAATTCACATAATTGATGCGGCAGAAATTGGGCAAGCCAGTGAGGACGTGCCGCTCTTAACCGAAGTCGAAAGGCAAGTGGCGGCATTTGCCCAAATCCGCGGTAATTACCTCGTTGTAGCTAACAAGATGGACTTAGCTCCTGCCAAACACGGGCTCGATCGGCTGCACAGGCTCTGGCCGAATGAGAAGATACTTCCCGTATCAGCGCAAGATATGACCGGCTTCAAGGAGGTACGTGCCGTTGTCGCCCGCCTTTCTTGACCACTTTGCGGTTTTCGCCGCCGCCTTCTTCGCCGGGCTGGCCATCAAAGTTATGGACGACCATTTAGATGAGCCCCGTGACAGCAAATTTGGACAACCTAATCTCGCCGCGATGTACGGCCAAGGCATTACGGCGTACGGTTTCTGCGCGCTACTGGCGGCGGCCGCCATCGAAATGCCTACCGCAGTCAGTGTCTTCGCGGGCGCATACATTGTAGGCATGGGCTTTTCCTCCTCCTCGACATATCTGTTCGGCCTATCCGGGCGCGCCGAAAGCCTACTCATGTTGGTGTTTAGCATTTCCTATGCCGGCCTCGCCTTGACCGGGGTGTCTATACTCATTATGGCGGCGATACAGCTATGGGATAACTGGG
>QLUC01000219.1 GCA_018725275.1 Bacillota bacterium
AGTAGAGGGCGAAGCAGAGAGGGATAGAGGATGCCAATAGTTTTTGAACGATACATACTGTATTGCTGCAGTAAAAGGCCTTTCCCTTCGTCCCACTCGTCCTATCTACGTCCCACTTCGAGCAGAACAACCTCCTTCCTTCCCCTTCGTCCCACTACGCCCTATCTGCGGCCCACTTCGAGCAGAACAACCTCCTTCCTTCCCCTTTGTCCCACTGCGCACTATCTACGTCCCACTTCGAGCAGAAAAACCTCCTTCCTTCCCCTTCGTCCCACTACGCCCCTTCTTCCGCCCACTTCGAGCAGACAAACTCCCTTTTCGCCCCGTATAGTTTTTTGTTAACCATACAGTTTGCAAGGAGTGAGAGTATGAACTTTCTGCAGCGCATGAAAGAGGGCCTAGAGCGGACGCGCCAAGGGTTTATGGCTAAGCTGACTGAGGTCATCACCGGACGCAAATTTGACGACAGCTTGTATGAAGATCTAGAAGAATTGCTTCTCTTGCATGATGTGGGGGTGGAGGCGACCGCCTACTTGATTGCTGAGCTCAAGAAACAAGTTAAAGAGCGCAAAATAGCAACTAGCGATGAACTTCGTCACTTGTTGCAGGATATAGCTGGGAAAACCTTGGGGAGTAAACAGCCTCTGCGCTACCGCGAGGGCACTCTCAATGTTTACTTGGTAGTTGGAGTGAACGGGGTAGGGAAGACAACCACCATTGGTAAGCTCGCCGAGCGCTTTAAAAAGGGTGGGTCAAAGGTCATGGTGGCAGCGGGTGATACGTTCCGCGCTGCTGCTTCTTCGCAGTTACAGATTTGGGCCGCTAGGGCGGGGGTTGCTGTGGTCAGTCATGCCGATGGGGCTGACCCTGCCGCCGTGGTCTTCGACGCCCTGCATGCCGCTCGTTCTCGCCACATAGACCTCCTCATCATAGACACCGCCGGGAGATTGCACAATAAGTCGAACCTCATGCAGGAGTTAGGAAAGATTAAGCGGATCATCGACCGTGAAGCGCCGAACGCCCTGCAAGAGATTCTTTTAGTGATCGATGCCACGACTGGGCAAAACGCCCTCGTGCAAGCGCAGGAGTTTGCGCAAATTGTACCGGTGAGCGGCATAGTGCTCACGAAGCTCGACGGCACAGCTAAAGGGGGCATAGTCCTCGCGATTGCCAAGGAACAGAAAATCCCGATCAAGCTGATTGGCATCGGGGAGAAGTTGGCTGATCTGCGTGATTTTGACCCGCAGGAATTCGCTGCGGCATTGTTCGCGGAGTAGACAAGAGAGGAGAGGGAAAGGAAGACGGGCTCGAAGTGGGCCGAAGCGAGGAAAAGAGGGCGAAAAGGGGAGGGAGAGAGGAAGGAAAACGGGCTTAAAGTGGGCCGAAGCGAGGAAGGAAAACGGGCTCGAAGTGGGCCGAAGCGAGGAGAAGAGGGCGAAGCGGAGAGGGATAGAGGATGGCAATAGTTTTTGAACGATACATTCTGTATTGCTGTAGCAAAACTCCTTCCCCTTAGTCCCACTGCGCCCTATCTGCGGCCCACTTCGAGCAGCAAACTTCCTCCTTCC
>QLUC01000022.1 GCA_018725275.1 Bacillota bacterium
GGGGACGGGGCGAGGAGGGTCATCGTAGCAACGCACCACTGGTGCGTTGTCCAATGGTGCGTTGTCCGTATGATTTACTGCGCCAGAGGCGCTATTCCCGCCCAAGCAAGGTGCGCAGTGACGCCAGCTTATTGTACCGCCAGTAGAGGCGCGGCACACGGCGGTTGATCAGACAACACACTTCGTAGTTAATAGTGCCCATAGCGAGGGCGATGTCGTCCGCCGAGATTGCTAGTGCCCCCTGCTCCCCCATCAGCACCACTTCATCGCCAGCCTCGGCTAAAGAGGCGGTGATATCAAACATGCACTGGTCCATACACACGCGCCCAACCAAGGGGACATACTGCCCGTGCAGTATGGCTCGTCCTACACCAGAAAGACGCCGCGAATAACCATCCGCATAACCTATGGGTACGGTGGCTATCAACCGCTGACCTTTAGCCACATAGGCCCCTCCATAACCGATGGGGGTACCGTCCTCCACCCATTTCACGTAGGACAGCCGCGAGCGAAGCGACATCACGGGCTTTAGGGCCACCAAGGGTTTTAGGTGTTGTGCCGGAAACAGGCCATAAAGCCCAAGGCCGAGGCGCACCATGTCAAGGTGACTATCCGGCAAGGCCAAGATGGCTGCCGTATTAGCCGCATGGCGCTGCAGACGCCAGCCTTTGCCCTCCAAGCGGGAGCAGACGGTGTTAAAAGTAGCTAGTTGGGCTCGTGCGCTCGCTAAGTCTATACTGTCGGCGGAAGCAAAGTGGGTGAACACCCCCTCCACTAGGAGGGAGGGCAAATTGGAGATGTTCTCAACGAAGGGCAGTACCTCCCCCGGCCTGACCCCTAGCCGGCCCATGCCGGTATCTACCTTGATGTGCACCCGCACTTTGCGCCCTAGACGGGTCGCGGCGACCGAGAGCGCCTGGGCCACCTCACGGTCAAAGACAGTCGCCGTCAACCCCAACTTAGCTACTTGCAGAGCGGCCTCCGCGGGGGTGTGGCCAAGAATGAGGATAGGCGCACCAATACCGGCGCGCCTAAGCTCCACCGCCTCTTCAACGATGGCCACGCCAAGGCTCGTAGCCCCTGCCGCGAGGGAGGTGCTTGCCACCTCCACCGCGCCATGGCCGTAAGCATCTGCTTTAACCACCGCCATGAGCTCTGTCTGGGCCGAAAGCAAGGCGCGAAACACTTGGGTGTTGTGAAAAACGTTGTCAAGCGAAATATCTGCTGCCGTCGGGCGAACGATGGGCAAGAGCTCATCCCCCTTCACACAGTCTTTCGTCAGCCTAGGCGCTTATTCCTCTATATCGCCACGGCACAGGCGACAGCCAGTCCGGAAGCATGGGAGATGGAGACGAGGAAACGGCTGATGCCCCTCTCGTCGGCCATTGCGCTGGCCCGACCCCGCAATTTTACTTGCGGGGCACCGGAAGAGTCCGCCGTAATCGAAATGCACTGCGGACCAAAACCGCTGTAGCCCGTACCCATGGCTTTGACCACGGCTTCTTTCGCCGCCCACAGACCCGCTAGCGACTCCGCGCTAACTGCCTGCTCGCCCTCGGCTAGCACCCGCGCGCGAAAACGCTGTCCGTACTTTTGCTCTAAAGTGGCAATGCGCGCGACGCTGGTAATGTCTATCCCTATGCCTTGCATCCTCTAACCTCCGACCTCTGCTATTCCACCGTCACACTTTTCGCGAGGTTGCGGGGCTTGTCGACATCGGCCCCGCGAGCCACGGCGGCAAAAAAGGCAATGAGCTGCATCGGCACTACGGCGACGATGGGCGCCAGCAAGGGGTCGATGGCCGGCAGGCGAATTTCCATGTCGTGCAGAGAGGCGGTAACTTGGGGGTGGCAATTGCTTAGAACAAAGGTCTTCGCCCCCCGCGCGCGCACAACCTCGACATTGCTCACCATCTTCTCTTGCAGATGGGTCTGCGTAAACAGGCAGACTACGGGCGTGTTTGGCGTTATCAGGGCGAGCGTCCCATGTTTAAGCTCGCCGGCGGCATAGGCTTCGGCATGGATATAGGAAATTTCTTTAAGCTTCAGAGCCCCTTCCAGCGCCACGCTATAGTCCAGGCCGCGTCCAATGAAAAATACGCTTTCGCTTTGGGCTAGGCAGAGGGCAACATCGCGGATGTAGTCGCTCTGTAACAGCACTTCCTCAACTAAGGCCGGAATTTGCAACAGGTCGCTAAGGAGCTGTTCGGCCTTCGCGCTCGAGAGCGTACCGCGCGCGAGCCCGAGCTCTATGGCGATGAGAGTAACTGCGGCGAGCTGCGTGGTGTAGGCCTTGGTAGAGGCTACGGCAATTTCCGGCCCGGCCATGGTGTAAAGCACATGCTCACTCTCGCGGGCCACGGAGCTACCGACCACATTGGTAATCGCCACCACCCTACACTTTTGTCTCTTGGCTTCCCGCAGGGCGGCGAGAGTGTCCGCAGTCTCACCGGATTGACTGATAATAATGACCAAGTCCTCCGGGTCAAGGACGGGCTCACGGTAACGAAATTCGGAGGCGATGTCGACCTCGACCGAGAGACGGGCCATTTGCTCAATGAGGTTCTTGCCCACTAAACCCGCATGGTAGGCGGTGCCGCAGGCTACCACGACCACCCGGCGGATAGACGAGGCAACCTCCTTGGTCAGGCCGATTTCGGTGGCGAGGTTAGTCCGGCCCGCGATAATGCGGGGCGAGATGGTGTCGCGGAGCGCGCGCGGCTGCTCGTGGATTTCTTTGAGCATGAAGTGAGAAAACCCGCCCTTCTCAGCGGCCACTTCATCCCAGGTGACGTGGAGAATTTTTTTCTCTACTTGCTCGCCATCATTGAAGAACCGCACTCCCTCGGTAGTGAGGATGGCTAAATCGCCGTCTTCGAGCACAACGGTACGGCGTGTGTAGGGCAAGAGGGCGGGGATATCAGAGGCTAGGAAATTTTCGCCCTCGCCTAAGCCGATGATCAGCGGGCTATACTGGCGATAGGCCACTAAAGTATGCGGGTCATCCTCGGCCACCACGGCAATAGCATAAGCCCCTTGCAGGCGCTTAGCTACTTTGGCCACCGCCGCCCCGAGATCCCCCTCATAGGCCTCCTCGAGCAGGTGCGGGATGACCTCGGTGTCCGTCTCCGAATAGAACTCATGCCCGCGACTCCTGAGCTCGCCGCGCAACTTGGCGTAGTTCTCGATGATGCCATTGTGGACCACCGCGAACTTACCCCCACAACCCATATGAGGATGGGCGTTCTTATCAGTGGGCGCGCCATGCGTCGCCCAACGGGTGTGCCCGACGCCCAGATGAGCCGCGCCCAGACCATTCTTATGTATATGCCCTTCGAGGACGGAGAGCCGCCCAGCATACTTTTCGAGGTGCAACTTTCCGTTTTTATGGAGGACCAACCCCGCCGAATCATAACCCCGGTATTCTAAACGGCGCAGGCCGTCAAGGACTACTTCTTGGGCACTTCGGGCCCCGATGTAACCGGCTATACCACACATTCCTTTTCCTCCCAACATAATCATAGGGTGCCCGGTCTTTGTCCGACCGATTGCTCAGCCGATTTCAGACAGGGCTCGCAGCCACCCCTAGTGGCTGGGGGGTATCCGCCGAAAAATCGATAAACCCCCACCTCGTCATCTCCCGGCCACAGCCAAGAGCTCAGGCGCTTACAGTAGAGAGCACTTGTACTACCACCCTAGCGGCGGCATTAGCCAGTTCTTCTGTTTCCGCTTCGACCATGACCCTGACGAGAGACTCGGTGCCGGAAGGACGCACCAGCACCCTGCCCCTGCCCCCCACCAAGGACTCTGCCCCAACTATCGCCTCCTTCACTGCTACGTGCTCCATGCTGGCTTGTTTGTTCTTGACAGGCACATTGTACAGCACCTGGGGATAGCGCTTTAGCTCCGCCGCAAAAGCGTCCAGCGCAATCCCGCGCCCATAGGTGGCTTTAAGGAGCATGAGCGCGGTCAACAGGCCATCGCCGGTCGTACTGTGGTTGAGAAAGAGGCAATGTCCGGATTGCTCTCCCCCGAGCACCGCTCCACTTTGCCACATTTCCTGCAAGACATACCTATCGCCGACCATGGCCCGCTTCAGAACTATATCTTCGCGCCCGAGAGAGGCGTCAAGACCAAGATTGCTCATGACCGTACCAACCACTAGATTGTTGGTTAAACCCTGCTCGGCCTTGAGCGCCAGCCCGCAGATGTGCAGAAAATTATCCCCATCGAGAATATTCCCCTGCGAGTCGCAGGCGATGAGCCTATCGGCATCCCCATCAAAAGCGAGCCCCAGCGCCGCCCCTGTAGCCAGCACCGTTTGCCGCATCGCCTCAGGGTAAGTGGAGCCGCAGCCGACATTGATGTTTACGCCATTTGGGGACACGCAAAGTGGCAAAACCTCGGCCCCAAGCAGGCGGAAAAGGCGTGGTGCTATGGTGTAAGCCGCGCCATGGGCCGCATCGACTACTATCTTTACTCCCCTAAGGTCTAAATTGGCGAGACTCTGCAAGTAGTCGAGGTAGGCGTTATCCTCCTGCCCACCCAACATCATCCTGCCCACCCTATCACCCTCGACCGCGGGTGCGCTGCCGGTGCTTTTGGTGTGCGCCTCGATGCGGTCCTCCACCTCATCGGGCAGCTTGTAGCCGTGGCGGGAAAATAACTTAATGCCATTATCTATGGCGGGGTTATGCGATGCCGAAATCATGACGCCAACGGTAGCCTGGCGGTGCTTGGTCATAAACGCCAGCGCGGGGGTGGGTAGCACCCCACAATCTACAATATCAGCCCCGGCCGACATGGCTCCGGCGGCAAAGGCAAAAAACAGCATCTCACCGGAGACGCGAGTATCGCGGCCGATGCAAATCAATGGTTTGTGGCCGTCCTCCGCTAGTACCACTACCGCAGACCGACCCAGTTTTAGGGCTAGTTCTGGAGTTAGCTCGGTGTTGGCCCGGCCACGCACTCCATCTGTGCCAAATAAACGCATTGTTACTCCCCTTCCATATCGCGCCTCTAGGGCCCTAACGTGACCAGCACGCGCACGCTCACGGTGGGTGATGACGCCAAGAAAGTGCCCGGTGGCACGACCACCGCCACCTCCACGATTTGTTCCTTGGTCATACCCTCTATACTGACCTCGAGCGGTAGCTCCTGCAGCCTCTCGAGGAGCGCAGGCGATGCCGCCAGGCGCACTTCGGGTACAATGATTTCGAGGCGCACACTCTTTACTCCCGGGGCAAGTTGGCCCTTGGTCACCGCCCGCAGGGGCAGAGTCTTTATCGGAAAAATAGGTTGAATAAATTGCACTGTAGCGGGGTTTAGGGTGGCTTTAGCCACTATGCGCCCTCCGCTATCCACCGGTGTTAATTCGCGCGTACCGACTACCTCGGTGTTCCGACCCGCGACATCTACCTCTAAGACCGGGGGCACCACCTGCATGACGGCGCTTTGTCCGCCAACCGCCGTGACCGTCAAGGGTGCCACGGCGCCGGGGGGGGCAAAGTAACCCTCCGCCGGACGGCCTCGTTGGCGCAAGGTGACCGGGAGATTGACCGCGGTTACCGGTTCAAGCACCACCTCCACCCGCGCGGGCGAGACCGCCACCACTCCAATCCCGGCGGGCACGTCAACTCGCACTGCCAGCGTGTTGCTGCCGGCGCGAAGTCCTCGCAGGTCGAGGTACGCCACGAGGTCAGAAGCAGCTAGCTCGGCGAGAACCTCCCGCGAGGCGCGCACGGTGAGAGCAACCGCCCCCACGACCTCGTTCTGCAAATCCAGCTCTGCCGGGCGGTTACGCACCTCTAGCGCCACAGCCGCAAAGCGCTGCACCGGAACATCTGCCTGTGGTAGCGGAACTAAGGTCGACTGTACGTAAAACCAGAAAACCACCGCCAAGACCACGGCCAAAAGGTGATTGCCTAAATCTTTCTTATTCATGCCCCACCTCCCAGAGCCGCTTCGAGGCGTGCCTGCAAGGTCAATAGGTCGAGGTGACGCGCGAGGCGGCCGCCTTCGGCCAAAGAAATGGACCCTGTCTCTTCGGAGACCACCAGCGCTACAGCGTCGGTCTCCTCGGTGAGACCGATGGCAGCGCGATGGCGGGTGCCCAGCTCCTGCGCAATATCTGGGTTTGACGATAGCGGCAAGTAGCACCCGGCCGCGGCCAGCCTGCCTTGGCGCACGATCACCGCCCCGTCGTGCAGAGGAGTATTGGGGACAAAAATATTGGCCAAGAGCGCCGGGGTGGCTATGGCATCTATCGGCACCCCAGTCTCGGCATACTCGGAGAGAGCGCTTTCCCGCTCGATAATGATGAGCGCCCCGGTGCTACTCTTGCTGAGTACCCCAGCTGCCTGCGCCAGGGCCATCGCCAATGGGGTTTGGTCATTGGTGGTCTGCAAAATGAACCCCTTGCCAAAAAACTTAGCCCGCCCCAAGTGCTCAAGCCCCCGCCGAAGCTCCGGCCAGAACAATAGCGGTATAGCTATAAAAAGCGCCGAAATGGCGCGGCTTAGTAACCAATGCAGCGTGGTCAGGCGAAGGGTATCGCTGACGACGGTGGCCGCGAGCAACAAGACCAGTCCCTTAATGAGTTGAACAGCGCGCGTGTGCCTAATTAAGAGGATCAGCCTGTAGAAAACATAGTATAAAATAGCGATTTCGATAACATCGAGGATGCGAACCTCGGTCAGAATCTGCGGCAAAGTTGCCCACATCATTGTCCCCCCCAAAGTCACCGGCGCATTTTATGAAGCAAATTGCGCCAAAAGCCCCTATTTTGCCCCGTGGTGTTAAAGTGCGGATGCGGACTTTGGGCATCGAGCGCACCGGCCATCTCCCGAGCCAGCACAGCTTCATCTTTTTTCTCAGCACGCTCGTAGGCTTCCCCAAGGCTCCTGAGGATGTCTACATCTTGCGGGGCCAATTCATGGGCACGCCGAAGGTGAACGGCTGCCTGCAGGTAGTTGTTGAGGCGCAAGCTAGCTAGGCCCATGTTGAAGCGAACCCTGGCATCTTCCTGCCCCAAAGATACCACTTGCTCACCAAACTCCAAGGCTTTTTCATATTCCGCCAAATCAAGGCTCACCGCGGCAAGGTTAGCTAAGGCTTTCACTTCCCGCGGGTCCGCGGCCACAATCTTTTGCCAAGTCATCTGTCCCTTGACGAGCTCGCCTTTTAGGACATAGACCTCAGCCAAGGTGGAAGCGAAAATCTTATTTTTGGGCTCGAGGGTCATCGCCCTCTCGAGATACTGCAGCGACTCATCAATTTTACCCTGCATGGCATGCACCTTACCGAGAAAGTAATGGGCCTCTGCATGGTGCTTATCGTACTCCAAAAGCTTCTTCCATGCCCCAATGGCGCTATCCGGTTGGTTCTGCTCCGCAAAAGCCACGCCTAAGAGGTAGTGGCTTAAAACCTGCCGGGGCGCAATCTCGATAGCCTTTTGCAGATGCTGCACCGCTTCGGCAAACTTCAGCTGCTGCATCAAAGCCACCGCTAAATCGTGATGCGCGGCGGCGCTTTTTGGGTTTTTGGCGAGCATGCGGCGACAGGCTTTAACAACCTGCTCTACTTGTTCTGGTGTCGACTGTGGTCCCACGGCTACCTCCATGCCCCCCCGAGGTACGCACGCACCTCTTGGCTAATGTTGCGAAACCCATATACCACTTTATCCCAAGGCGAGTGTTCCTTGAGCACTATCCGCCCGTCGACCTTACCCTGCTGACCGATGCTGTACCCGCTGGAAACCAAGAAAACATTGCCCCTCACGCGCCCTAGCACCTGGAGAGAGGCATGGTACACGGTTATATCCCCGTTGACCACCACATCTTCCGGCACGATGACCGTCTGCCCGAGGACCTCTATCCGCGCACCCGCATCGAGGGATGCCACAAATGGTTTGGGGTACTGTACTAACATATACGTTGGGAAGCCAAAAAACAAGAGCAGCGCCACGGCAACCCCAGCGACACGCCACCGCGACCACACCGTGCGCAACATCTGCCAGCTAGGCAGACAATCCAGCACCTCGCTGACGAAGTCATCCGGAGCTTTGACGACGGCCAAGCTACAGATCCCCTTTTCAATCTGCCTAATTTGGGTCCCGTAATTGGCGCACGACAAACACTCGGCCTCATGTTTGTCCATCTGCCGCCTTTGTTCCTCATCCGGTGCCAAGTCGTCTGCACAGATCAGCTGGCGATACCTAGCGCAATCCATCTTTTTCACCCCTCTGGGAATCCTCAAAATAACCTCGTTCGATCAAGAGCCGCCTAAGCGCCTCGCGAGCACGGTGCAGCCTAGTCTTGACGGTTGTCTGTGGCAAGTTGAGCACCTTCGCGATATCTTCATAAGACATCTCCTCCGCGAAGCGCAATACTAAGACGGAGCGGTACATGGGGTTGAGCCTGGCCATAGCCTGCTCGAGCGCGCTCTGCAAATCCTTAAACTCCACCACTTCGTCCGGCCAAGGTTCGTCATCTTCTAGCTGCCATGCTTGGTCGTCAAATTCTCCTAAAGGCTCATCTAAGTATACTATGTTCTTTTTGCGGCGCAAAAAATCAATGGCGATATTTTGGGCAATGCGGTAGAGCCACGGGGAAAAGCGCAGGCTGCTGTCATAGGTGTGGAGGTTGTTGTAGAGCCGAAGGAAGACGTCCTGCGCTAGATCGCGGGCGTCTTCGCGGTTGCCGGTCAGACGATAGAGAAAGGACACAATCCTGTCTTTATATAATTCTACCAATTGCGCAAAAGCATGAACATCGTTTTGTTTTGCCCTTCTGGCTAGGGCTTGTTCCACCACATCCACGCCGCCGCCCTCATTCCTGCTCCAAACTATACTACGCATCTATATTCGCAAAGTTACACGTAATTCCTGCCAAATAATCGCCCGCAACCGACTTAGTGCAGCTACTCCTTCTTCTCGCGGCCTCATAAGACGAAGTGCAGGAAAGAGCACGGCGCCCTTCCTGCACTTCGCTATCCTGCTGGTCCCTAGAACCGTGTTATTTTAGCTTCTGCAAAACATCCGCGAGCGTGGGCGAGCCGATTTCTTGCAGCTCGTAGCGCACACGGGTGGTGGGTTGCTTGATCTTCAATATGCGGCGGAGGTCAATCGGGGTGGCGATGAGCACCGCATCACAGGGGCTCGCGGCAATGGTCTCCTCAAGCTCCTTGATCTGCTTGGCACCGTAGCCCATGGCCGGGAGCAAGGCCCCCATGTGGGGGTAGTTTTGGAATACAGTCTTGATAGTGCCCACGGCATAAGGACGGGCATCAACCAGTTCGGCGCCAAACTTCTTCGCCGCCATCACCCCGGCGCCGTAAGCCATCTCGCCGTGAGTAAGGGTGGGGCCGTCCTCGATGACTAAGACCCGCTTGCCGCGCATTAACTCGACATCTTCGACAAAGATGGGCGAGGCGCCGTCAATGACGATGGCCTTAGGGTTAAACTTGGCCACACTGGCGCGAACCTTGTTGACGCCATCGGGATGCGCTGTTTCTATTTTGTTGATGACGATGACATCCGCCATGCGCAAGTTGGCCTCGCCGGGGTGATAGAGCACTTCATGGCCGGCGCGATGCGGGTCGACTAGGGTGATGTGAATGTCCGTCTTATAGAAAGGAGTATCGTTGTTGCCGCCATCCCACACGATGACATCGGCTTCTTGCTCGGCGGAACGCAAAATGCGCTCGTAGTCAACGCCGGCATAGACAATGATGCCGCGGTCAATATGGGGCTCGAATTCCTCGCGCTCCTCGATAGTGCATTTATGCAAATCTAGGTCGGCGTAGGTGGCATAACGCTGGCAGGCCTGTGCGGCGAGGTCCCCATAAGGCATGGGGTGGCGAATGGCAACGACCTTTTTGCCCATGGCCTTCAAGGTATCGCAGACTTTACGCGTGGTCTGGCTCTTGCCCACACCGGTGCGCACGGCACAGACAGCCACCACCGGCTTGGTGGATTTAATCATGGTCTGGGAGGCTCCGAGCAGGCTGAAGGTCGCGCCGCAGGCAATGACCTCGGAGGCCTTGTTCATGACATAGGTATGGGGTACATCGCTGTAGGAGAAGACAACTTCATCTACTTTCAAGGTCTTGATGAGCTCGCGCAGTTCGCTTTCGGCAAAAATGGGGATGCCTTCAGGGTAGAGCTTGCCACTGAGTTCTGCCGGGTAGACTCGGCCCTCGATATCCGGAATTTGAGTAGCGGTAAAGGCCACCACCTCCACCGTGGCATTGTCGCGATACATGACATTAAAGTTGTGGAAGTCGCGCCCCGCGGCTCCCATGATAAGAATGCGGCGTTTTTGCATTATGGTTCCCCCTCTTTGGTTCTTGATTTACGCACCTACTTTTTAGCTGGTGGCTACCTGCTACATCACGAGGGCCATGATGGCCTTTTGCACATGGAGGCGATTCTCGGCTTCGTCCCAGACCACAGATTGCGGTCCGTCGATAACTTCGTCGGTCACTTCTTCGTTGCGGTGCGCCGGCAAGCAGTGCAGGAAAAGGGCATCGGGCTTGGCTAGCTGCATGAGCTTGGCATTTACCTGGTAAGGCATGAGGTCCTTGACGCGCTTAGCGTGCTCCGCCTCTTGTCCCATCGAAGCCCAGACATCGGTGTAGACGACATCTGCCCCGCGCACCCCTTCTTCTACATCGCCCGTCACCACGACTTTAGCGCCCGTGAGCAAGGCATCTTCTTTGGCTAAACGCACGATGTTGGCATCGGGCAAGTAGCCGGAGGGAGAGCAGATAGTGACATCCAGCCCCATCTTGGCACAGCCAAAGAGCAGCGAATGCGCCATATTGTTGCCATCGCCGATGTAGACGAGCTTCAGCCCTTGGAGGCGATTCTTCTTTTCCCAAATGGTAAAGAGGTCGGCCGCCACCTGGCAGGGATGCAAGAGGTCGGTCAAGCCGTTAATAATGGGGATGCTTCCGTACTTGGCGAGGTCGAGGACGTCTTGATGGGCATAGGTACGAATCATGATGCCATCGACGTAGCGCGAGAGTACGCGCGCCGTGTCGGCGATGGTCTCGCCCCTCTTCAACTGCAGGTCATTGGCCGACAAAAACAAGGCATAGCCGCCTAGTTGCCACATGCCCACTTCAAAAGAAATGCGCGTGCGGGTGGAGGCCTTTTGGAAGATCATGCCCAGGGTCTTGCCTTTCAGCGGTTGAAATGGTTCGCCCATCTTTTGCTTGAGCTTCATCATCTCGGTGGTCTTAAAAACCTGCCACAGTTCCTCTTGGGTGAAGTCGTGCAGTGAAATAAAGTGTCTGCCTTTTAGTGTTACGCTCATGCTAATTCCTCCTTGTTCTATTTATGTAGAATGGTCCCGGCCGAGCCCGCTACAGCTTGTCCGGCCATTGCTAGCGAGGTGATAATGCTCCGTCTGCCTCCGTCCTCGATGAAACGAATGGCGGCGAGCATCTTCGGCCCCATGCTGCCGGCGGCAAAATGCCCTTGACCTTGGTAGATTTTTGCTTCGTCGAGAGTGAGCGTTCCTAGATTAACCTGCTCGGGAGTGTTAAAGTTGATGGCCACCTGCGGTACATCGGTGAGAATCATCAAAGTATCGGCCCGGACATCACAGGCTAGACGTTCGCCAGCCAAATCCTTGTCGATGACGGCCTCCACTCCTAGGTACTGACCGCCCTTTTCAACCACCGGTATGCCACCGCCGCCACTGGTAACCACTATAGCGCCAGCCTGAAGCAAGCTCAGCACGGCCTCTTTCTCGATCAGACCTATCGGGTCAGGCGAAGGAACAACTCTCCGCCAACCCCCTCTGGCTTTGTCTTCCTTCATGGACCAGCCCTTTTCGGTGCTAAAGCGCAGAGCTTCTGCCTGACTATAAAAGGCCCCGACAGGCTTGGTGGGCGAAGTGAAGGCGGGGTCATCGCTATTGACGAGCACCTGCGTCACCAAACTCACCACCGGTCGCGCCATCCCCCGCTCCCTTAAGATATTGGTCAGGGACTGCTGCACCATGTAGCCGATTTGGCCCTGCGTGGCCGCCCCACACATATCGAGCGGCATGGGCGGCACTTGCTCCTTGGCGATATCATTCTGCAGGAGGACGGCTCCCACCTGCGGGCCATTGCCATGCGTGACCACCACTTGGTGCCCAGCCTGCACCAAGTCCGCGACCGCGAGACAGGCCGTGTGCACATTGGCGCGCTGTTCCTCCACGGTGCCCTTCTGTTTAGACTGCAAGATAGCGTTTCCACCAAAGGCGATGACAATTCTCTCAGACATAGACATCCTCCTAATCGATTCGGTTACTTGCCAGGACGAAACATCCTCATCCGTTCTTTCGACTTACTGCAGATGTTGTCCTTTCCCGGCAAAGACATCCGCAATTTTCGTCATATTTTCCCGGGAAATAATATAGCACGAACTATGTCGTTTAACCGCACCGGAATAATCGCATCATCGGACATAGACTTTTTTCACATAGGGCGAAGTCGCCGCCGCCAAGAGAGCTCCATAACTCGGAATAAAGGAGATGTGGTCACCCACCGCCAAGGCCGACGCCTTAGTCACGTCCAGAATAAGGTGGTCACTACTACCCCCGAGAACCTCACAACCCTCTAGGAGCGGCGTCAAACCCTCAGGGACCGTGTCCTGCCGCCCGATATCCAGTATGGCGCGCATCTGTAAACCGCGATCGACAAAGGACGGCACATTGCCAAAGGCGTCTTGGCTGATGGTGCCCAGCGGCACGGAAGGCTTGGACTTGAGTTCGATGATCTCGGCGGTAATGAGACAGGCGTCCAAGTGGGCGCCGGGAAGGGGAGCGCGGTTGATGGTCTCCCGCCCGAGAATAATCCCTTCGCCGATGCGCAAGTTGTTCACCCCACGACCCAGCTTCTTCTCGGCCAAGAGCGCGAGGCTACTCGAATTGCCGCCCGAAACCAGCATGGGCAAGCCGAGTGTCTGCTCTGCCTGCTTAGCGAGTCCAGTGAGGAGGTCTTGGTTGCTTTCGTCTGGGATGACGCCGCCAAAGCAGGCCAAATTGGTCCCCACCCCGACTATTTTGAGCCCGGGCAGCAACTTGACCGCCTCGAGCAAAAAGAGAAAATCGGCCGGCCACACCCCTTCGCGCAGGTCACCCACATCGACCATCAGGATGATTTGGTGCGTGGCCCCCATGGCTTGGGCCGCACAGCTGAGCGCTTGGCAAGTGGCTAGCTCCGAATTGAGACTGATGTCCGCGAGCGCCACTACTTCGGCGGCCGCGCTCAGGGTGGGCACCCGCAAAAGCACAAAGGGTCCCTCCACGCCGGCCTGCCGCAGGCGGGCGATGTTATCAAGGCGTGAGTCGGCGATGCCCGCGGCTCCCGCAGCCAAGAAGACCTCGGCCACCGGCGGAGCGCCGCAGAGCACCTTGGTCACCGCAAAGATGCTGACCCCCTGCTCCCCGGCCTGACGGCAGATTAGGGCGGCGTTATGCTCTAGCCGCGTTAAATCAATAGTTAGGTACGGCACCGGACTCTCCTCCAATATTTAGACTTTGCTCCATGAGCACTTCTGCCGCCCCGCTATACTCCTGACTGAGGACGCCGAGCACCGCTAAGTTGTAGTGGCGGTCAATAACCACGCGAAACTCTCGCGGGTACATGGCTTGCTTGGCGGATGGACGCAGCGCCAGACGCAGTAAATCGGCCGCGCCCGCCAGGCGAGTCAAGGGGCCTCCTGTGCCGATGACCCACTTGACGGCGGTCAAGTCGCGGCCCATGGCGACGACATACTTCCCGCCCGGTCCATAGAGATGCTTGACACAGCCGGCATGACGCTCGAGAGCTGTGCCGACGGCCTTGGCGGTCAGTAGTTCTAGGGCGCGCACTTCCTCGGGTGTCTTTGGCAACGCCCCCCAACTGGCGATTACCGCCCCGAGGTCCACCATATTTTGCTTGGCCTCCTCGGGAGTGACTAACAGGGCCACCTGCTCGGCGTTGATATACACCCCTAAATCTCCTTCGACGGTGCGCTTGGCTAAGGGCTCCGGGCTGTAGGCGAGGCGGCTGAGCTCCTCACTCCCCATGGTCACCGAATGCACATCGGTAGTGGCACCGCCGACATCAACGATGAGCAAGTCCCCGATATGCCGATAGAGCAACTCGGCGGCCTGCATCACCGCGCCCGGAGTGGGCATGATGGTCCCTTGCACGAGGCTACGGATTTTCTCCATGCCGGGCGCATGGACGATGTGTTCCTCGAAAACCTGCTGTATGGCCCGCCGTGCCGGTAAAACGTTTAGCTCGTCAATGCGGGGGTAGACATTTTCGACGGTTAAGACCCTTTTACCGGCCCGCCGTAGAATTTGCGCCACCTCATCGCGGCAGGCAGAGTTTCCGGCATAGATAATCGGCGCTTCTAGCGGCAGTTCGGCCAGCAAGGCGGCATTCTGTAAGGCCGTCTTGGTCTCACCGTGGTCGACCCCGCCGGCTAAAAGAACAATGTTGGGCCTGATGTCCTGCAACCTAACGAGATGCTCTTTGGTAAGCTCGCCGGCAGTGACCATCTTGACGATGGCCCCGGCGCCTAGAGCCGCCTCGCGCGCCGCCCGCGCCGTCATCTCGTAGGCCAAGCCGTGTACCGTCATGCGAAGGCCGCCGGCGGCACTACTCACCGCGAGCATGCGCTGCCAGTGCAGCCTTCCACCGAGCTTGTTTTCTAGGTCGAGGGTAGCTTCCCGGAGTCCGAGCGTGACGTCTCCGGCCGGCACTGAAGTCGGAGCCATGCCCTGACCGAGAAAAATAGGGTGTAGACTTGCCAGGTCGGCAAAAGCATTGACCACCGTGGTCGTGCTCCCTATTTCTGCCACGAGGACATCGGCAGCGAACTCCCTCATTTTAAGCCACGCTCGCGGCGCTTTTTAACGATAAAGCTGACCACATGAAGACCCTTGGTGCCACGGCCAAAGCCCGCATCAAGCCCACATTCCACCGCCATTTCATGGGTCACCTGCGTGCCGCCGCCTAGAAGCATGAGCTTATCGCGCACACCTTTCTCGACCGCCAGGTCATGGAGGCGGCGCATGTTGATGCGGTGGATATCCGCATGCGTGATAATGGTGGAGACTAAGATAGCCCCGGCATCGAGCTCGATGGCGGCATCGACCACTTTGTCGATCGAAACGGATGTTCCTAGGTAGTGGCACTCGACGCCGTAGCCCTCGATGCCGCCATGCTTGATGTCGATGATTTCGCGTAGCCCCACGGAATGCTCATCATGCCCAACTGTCGCCGCCACCACTTTGAGCGGGCGGTCATGTATATCGGCCCGCACCTCGTCAGCACTGAGCACAACCTCCTCTTCGGGCAGGCTAAGCTCGCGTGGGTTAATCGCCCTTAGCAACCTGCCCTTGACCTCAAGGTAGGTGCCTTCGGCCTGCTGCATGACCTGTTTGTGAATGACCTGGGGGTCCTCCAAGTTCATCTGCTTCGCCAACTCTAGGGCGCTGTAGTGCGCAAGCCTAGGCTCAGCCGGCAAGAACATCTGCACATTGACCACGCCATCTCCCGCCCATTCTACTTCGGGCTTGATGAGGCCCTGCTCGCGCAGTGTGGCCGTCTCCGTCAGGCGACGGTTGGCATTGTCCCAGTCATCAAGTTCATCGATGTAGACCACTTTTTCACTTACGCACATGCTGCACCCGGCAGTAGGCTCGCAGGCATAGCTGTATTCCGCCGGCACATTGTTGTAGCCAAAATGCACACACACGGGGGCGAAGTAGTCCGTGTCCCGCGCTACGATGCTGTCGGCCGCTATGCCGCGGTCACTCCTTCTGACAATGCCATCGCCGTTGCGCTCGGGGTAGTAGCCGCTGTCCACAAAGAACCCGGCCTCCACCGCCTTGAAGTAGCCACCCACCGCGAGCATTTCTTCCATGAACAAGATGGCCCTTTCCTTGAGCTCGCGCACCCTAGTCCCAAGCACCCCGTCACGCTTAATTTCCACCATGTCCTGCAGGCCGTCTAGAGCGAGCAAGGCCTGCTTGGCGGTGTTGACCGCGCTGATATTGTTGTAATGCCAGGGCACATTGCGCCCTTCGTCGGGGGTAATCGTACTCTGGATGTCCACCGAAGTGAGGCGTGAAATGAGCAAGTTCAAAGTATGGGTGACCGTGGCCTCCCGCGTGTCGGACTCGATATACTTGGTGTTCATCTGGGCCCGCATGCGGTACCCCTTGAATAATTCGCGCAGCGCCACCGCATAGGGCAGGTCAAACTGGAAGGAGGGCACGGGCGCGGCGCAAGGCGGCACCGTAGAAAGGCAAATATTGCTCGGGTCCATGCCGACCAGACGAGAATAAGAGCTGTTTAAGGCGTGCTGCACCAAGAGCTCGGGCATGACCTTCCAGCCTTCGCGCGCCGTGGCATTGGCATTGTGGGCGCCGTCAATTTGCGCCATGCCCGCGCTGGCCATGAGTTTCTTGGCTACCGCCGCATCCACAAAACTGCGGTACATGTTGACATTGCGGTAGAGCACATTGTACTGCGGGTCCTGATGCGCCCCGTTGACGCCTTCTTCCACAAAGAGCACCGCAATCTCCGGGCCGGCGACGCCTGAAACATAGGAATGTAGGTTGATGGGCCTCCCCACCTCGTCTTCGATGAGGTCAAGGGCCTTCCGCGTGGCTCTGATTTGCTTGCGCGTGATGGGCACGCCGCCCACACCCTCGGGAGTGCCTTCAATCAGCCCATCATAGTGGCTTTGCCCCGCAGTGCGAATGACCATGATATGGTCCGCACCATGCCAAGCCGCCATGCGCATGCGCCTGATGTCGTCTTCAAAGCGACCCGAGGCGATTTCGGTGGTGATGACGCAGTCCGGCTGGGGGTCAATGCCGCCAAAGTGTTTGGCGGCCGGCAAAGGGATGCTCTGCGTTAAATTCTCCGAAGTCTGTTTGTAAGTAAGCGAGTGCATTTGTTGGTCGGGAACGAGCTTCCGCCAAGTCCAGCCCTTGCGGCGCGGGCGGTAGTTCTCTAGGTTTTCTAAAATGGCGGGGACATTTATCTTGCTGTTCTTCTCAAGCCTGTCCATCAGCGCACGCCCCCTCTAAAGTGCTCTACCACTTGCTCGCCACCGGCGGCGGTCAGTATTTTCTCGCCGGCCTCGTTTACCGAACATTGGTGGAGCTTGGCCATGGTGACCACCACCTGCCCCGCTCCCTTGCCCAGTAGACCCAGCTCATGGATGCGCTTGACGATGGCCCCTGCTTCCACCGAAGCAAAGCCCATGCGCAGCAGCACCGAGCGTTCGATGGACGGGGAGGTATGCTTGGCGGCTAGATCAACCAGTGGCTGCATTATTTTGTCGGACAGTTCCCAAAAACGCTTTTCCAGTTCGGCCTCACTCAACTCGGCGAGGTGCTTACGGCGCGTGGCAAAATCATCTGCTCGTTGCATCATTGACCTCCTTAGTATTATGAATTGGGGAAGGGGGAAGGGGGAAGGGGGAGTGTTTGCTCGAAGTGGTGCGCAGCGAGGACAAGTGGGACGAAGGGGATATTTCGCTCCGATAACTCAATCTCCATGGCTCCGAATGAACGGCAATCGCCGCCCCCACTATGGCGAAAACTTCATCCTTAAAAAAGGATTCGCCAGCCCGTCTCCCTCTACTCCCTCTCCCTCTACTCCCTCTCCCTTTGCCCCTCTAACACTGCTTCCGGCGTTAACTTGCTGTCC
>QLUC01000220.1 GCA_018725275.1 Bacillota bacterium
GGCTTCTCCCTCATTGTCTTTAATCTCATCATCAGTGCCATGTTGCTCCGGGACATTGGGGACTTTCTCATCACGGCCATAATGCCCGAGACACCAATTAGTGCCAATATCTTGCTCATGCTCGGCTTAGTTTGTTTTGGGGTGTACTTGGGGCTCGAGAGCCTCGCATATTTTAATGAGGGTTTCTCTCCGCTCATCTTCATATCGTGGCTGATTGTCATTGCCTCCGGACTACTCAGGGCCGATTTCGGCTGGTTGCAGCCCCTCTTTGTCGTCGAGCCAGGGCAACTATTGCTTTCCTCTGTTACCTCAGGGAGCCTAATAGTCGACGGTCACATGATTTTACTATTCTACAGTTTTGTCACCGACAAACATCAAGTGCTCAAGTACAATGCGTGGGCGATAGTCATCGCCACCATCATCATCGGTGCCATCCAAGTTGCCGTTGTGGCCAGTCTGAGCCCTAACTTGGCAAAAACGGCACTCTACCCGGTGTTGGAGCTCGCCAGAAATGCCCCCCTAGGCGTCTTCCTTGAACGGATAGAAGCGCTCTACCTCGCCTTATGGATCATGGCCACCTTTATCAAAGTCTCGGTACTATTTTATGCCAACTGCCTTGGTCTTACCGCCATCACCGGAGTCGCTAACTACCGGTACTTCATCCTCCCATTAGCCTTAGTCACTTTGTACCTTTCTTTCCAAGCTGATGGTGTCGTGCAGAGCATCCTTTTTGATGCCATTTTTAACCAATACGCGCTCCTGTATGACTTCTCCCTAATGCTGCTCCTGCTCCTTGGTGGACTGTGGGTGAGAAAACCGAGCAAGAAGCGGGTCGCCCGTGGGTCGTAAAGTAACGTTCATGCTTTTGCTCGCCCTATTACCCCCACTGCTCGTCGGCTGCTGGAGCTCGCGCGAAGTCGAGAGCATGGCCTTTGTCATGGCGCTTGGGGTAGACGTGGCTGCAGAAGGGGTACAACTGACCGTACAAGTGGCTCTCCCGGCAGGTGGAGGAGGTGGCGGAAGTGGAGCACAAGGTGGAGAGCCCCCGGTCTGGGTGACCGGTACTACAGCACCCTCCATCGCGGAAGGTCTTTTTAAAATGCCGGCCATGCTGGGACGGGAGATCTTCTTGGGACACCTGCAAGTAGTTGTTGTAGGCGAGGCCTACGCCTTACAGGGCATTGGTCCGCTGCTTGATTTTTTGGCGCGCGAAAGGCAAGTGCGCGACACAGTGCACCTGGCTGTAGCACTAGGCAAGGCCGAAGCCTTGCTCATGGTAGAACCTAAAGTCGTGCAGATGCCGGCAGACTACATGTTTATGCTCCTCAAGCAGGGAGCCCAAAGCGGGTTAATCCCGCCCTCTGAATTCCTGCGCACCCGTATCGCCTGGCACAATCGACCGCAACTCCAGATAATGTTGCCGCTGCTAGAGCCTGAACCTAAGGACCCTCCGGAGGCCATCACCCTCAAAGGGTCGGGGGTCTTTGTGGATGACCGCATGGTCGGCACCCTTGACACTAAGGAAAGCCGTGGCCTGGCTTGGCTGATGGGGACAGTTT
>QLUC01000221.1 GCA_018725275.1 Bacillota bacterium
GAATCCACAGCCTTCATAACACTTAATGGCCCGCATGTTGCCGGAAAAAACCCTGAGAAATATTTTATTTAGATTTAGCACGTCAAAACAGGCCCGCAGGAGCAACCGAATGGTGTCTTGGCCATAACCCCGCCCTAGGAAGTTTTCTTGACCGATGACAATGCCCAGTTCACAATGTCTATTGATACTATCTATGCCATGCAGTCCACAATTGCCGAGGTACTCCCCCTGCAAGGTTTCAATGGCGAAGAACTTGTCCGCATCTCCGTGTATGGCCGCTCGCTCTACCCACTTTTCTTCGGCCAAGCGCGAGACGGGCAGGGTAAAGGCCAATAGATACTGGGTAATGGCACGGTTATTCACCCATTTCATAACATGGTCGATATCGCTTTTCTCTATGGCTCTTATCCTCACCTTATCGCCGGCAAACATCCGAATCCCCCCTTTTTGCACCTGGCTACTGATCTTGCTCAGGCGGCGCTGCCACATCGCCCCCCATGGACTTAAGCACCTTCTTGATGTCCTTTTCTAACTTAACCCGAGAAATCATCACACTGTGGCCACACTTTAGACACTTAACACGAAAGTCCATCCCGGTGCGAAGCACCTCCCATTCCGCCCCGCCACAGGGATGCGTCTTTTTTAAGCGCAAGATATCGCCAACATAGAGTTTCATCGGCATCGTCACTTGCCATTTGGCCTCCCCTCGGTTTCATTGACCATGATGCGGCGTGGGTAGGGGGTCTCTATCCCTTCGCGATCAAAGACCAGCTTGATACGGCGGCGCAGTTCACGCTCTACAGCCCACTGCTCAAGGGGTTTTACTCGGGCCACAATGCGCAAGACTATCGCCGACTCGGTAAAATCAGCTATGCCGAGCAAGGTGGGACCCTCCACAATTTCCGGAATATCTGCGGCGGCCATAGCCAACACACCTTCAATGAGTGTCCTCACCTGCTCCACATCGGCTTCGTAGGAGACCCGCACGTCGACTAAGGCCCGCAAGTTCCCCCGATTGTGATTAGAGACCTTGTCGATGGCGCCATTAGGGATAATATGCAGGACACCGCTGAAGTCGCGGAGTTTGGTCACTCTAAGCCCGACTTCCTCTACCGTCCCTGACACGCCAAAAGTCTCCACGAACTCCCCTACGCCAAACTGGTCTTCAAATAGAATGAAAAACCCCGTCAAGACATCGCGCACTAGGTTCTGGGCCCCGAAACCCACCGCTAAACCGACAATACCGGCCGAGGCCAGAATAGAGCTTGTTGGCGCTCCCAGAGCATCGACAATGGATATGATTAGGAAGAAGTAGACAACGTAGCGCAGCACACTCTTGAGGAGCGCTGCTATAGTCTTCGCCTTGCGCATTTCCAGGCGTCGCGCCGTGTCCTCGCGCAGAAAGACCTTGGTGATGACCATGCCTCCTACCCGGAGCACGATCTTGGCGGCCAAAATAAGCACTACCACTCGCACCAAGGCCAGAATTACTCCGGCGTACGGCAGTAGCACCGGTATGCTCACAAGCCATAATTGCAGTATCCCTAGCAAAAGCATC
>QLUC01000222.1 GCA_018725275.1 Bacillota bacterium
TTATTGCCCTGCTTGACACACCTTTCGTCTACCTCGCCCGCCACTGGTTTGACCGAGGCCTAGTTAGAGAGGCCGATTAACCCTGCCAGCTCCATTTTGTTTGCCCACTTTGTGAAACCGTGCTACAATCCATAGGCAATCGCGGCAAGGCGCCATAGTAACCGTAAGGGGGCATGTTGGTGAAATCGAACAATTTCCGCTACCTAGTGGCCGTCGCAGGATTCTTAACCACCCTATGTCTTGGCACACTCTACGCATGGTCTATCTTTATGCCGGCCTTGCAGGCCGAATTTGGCTGGAGCAGGGCCACAGTAACAATCCCTTTTACCGTAGCAGGTCTAGTTTTCGCTTTTGGTATGCTCCCCGCTGGACGCTTTCAGGATCTAAAGGGACCGCGCCCCCTCATCATCTTTAGTGCGGTAGCCTTAATCATCGGCTATGGGCTCAGCGCTATGGCGCAAAACCTTATTTGGCTCGTCATCTCGTACGGCATTATTACAGGCGCGGCGCTGGGGGCAGGTTATTCGGCTGTCGTAGCCGGCGGCCTCAAGTGGTTCCCCGACATGAAGGGAACAGCGACCGGAATTCTGGTCGGGGGGTTTGGCGCATCGGCAGCGGTTTTTGGTCCGATTGCCCACTATGCTATTGACGCCTATGGCTGGCGCACAGCCTTCTGGCTACTGGGAGGCGTGTTCTCTGCCGTTGTTGCCCTATGTTCTTTTGTCTTGATTAACCCTCCTAAGGGCTGGCTTCCTGCCGGCTGGAACCCCTCTAAAGGCGTTGGCATCCGCAAGCCTTCTCCTGAGTATACGGGCTACGAGTTCCCTTTTAAGGCCATGCTCGCGACGTCACAATTTTGGCTGATGTGGCTACAGTTTGTCCTTATCTTGTGTGGCGGTTTTAGTATTATTGTTCATTTACGCCCACTCGCCCTTGAGCTTGGTTTTTCTGAAGCTACGGCTACGGGACTTGTGGCGATTATTTCGCTCAGCAACCTATTTGGGCGTTTTGTACTGAGCCCCCTGTCGGATATTATTGGGCGCTTAAAGTCGTTTACCCTAGTCGGCACATTGATGATGGCGGCGACCATCGTTGCGCCAGTTGCGGCTATTTACAATATCCCCGGGCTCCTGTACTTCACGGCTACCGTCGGCGGCGTCGCTTTTGGCGGTTACCTCGGTCTTTCGCCGGCCTTTACCGCTGATTCATGGGGCATGAAAAACGTCGGCGTAAATTATGGCGGCATGATCACCGCCTGGGGCATTGCCTCGTTTATTGGGCCATTCTTTACTGGGCTGATTCGCGATGTAACCGCCAGCTACAACCCCGCTTTCTTCGTCTGGGCTGTTTTGTGTATACCCGCCATTGTTTTCACTGAGAGGTTGGTCAAACCTGCTGCCCTCAAACAACGAGCCGTCAAGCTCGGGCTCCCGAAGACGGAAACCGCCTGACGGGGGCTATCTACCTGCGCAAAAAGACCGCCCCATGAAAGGTGGTCTTTTTGTTGTTGCCAATTGATATCGTCCGTGATATAGTACATT
>QLUC01000223.1 GCA_018725275.1 Bacillota bacterium
CCTGCTGGCAACCCGGGAAGACAGGAGACGGTGGGAGAGACCATAAAAAATAAAAAAGGAGAGAAGCAAAGTGAGTAAAGAAGCTAAAAGTAGGAGAATCGGAAGTATGCTGCTCGTCAGCATACTGCTCGGCGGCCTTATGGTCGGCACTCTAGTGGCGACAGCAGGAGCAGCGGCTCCACCAGGGTGGCCGCCGAATCTGAGAATTGCGGGCTCAACCACGGTGCAGCCGATAGCCGAGTTAGCCGATGCGCCATTTGAAGCGCTCTGGCCAGGTACTGTCGTGACGGTAGCCGCCGGCGGCTCAGGCTTCGGCATAACGGAGGTGCGGGCAGACAGACTCGACATAGGAATGTCCTCCAGGACCCAGACAGCTGCTGAGAAAGCGGACCTCAACGAGTATATAATCGCCCGCGATGCGGTAGCCGTAATCGTCAGAGCCGGAACGGAGATGGCTTGGCTAACTAACATTACCAGGGCGGAGCTCAAGACGATCTATGAAGCCGGTGCAGGCATCGCCACTCTGAGGTGGGTTAATGTTAGGGCGGGCTGGCCTGACGCCCTTGTAGTCCCTCGCGCCAGAATCATCGGCTCGGGCACCCGAGATGCCTTTAACACCCTGAGCGGGATCATTCCGGCCTCTGAGGTAGCGACCATCACCGCAACCGGCCTTGCCAGGCTGGATCACAATAAGGGCGTCGTCGCTGACATAGCCGCTGCCAACTTCCAAATAGGCTATGTCGGACTGGGCTACATCGGTGCCCCCGGCATAAGGGCGGTGAAGATTGATGGGGTAATGCCCAGTATTGCTACCGTCAGGGATGGCACCTACCCTATGTCCCGCAATCTCTACCTGCTGACCCTCAGGGTTGACCCCACACCCAACGCCCGGGCTGACGACTTCATAAATTATATGTTCAGCGCGCCCGGGCAGGCACATGTAACGGCTGCAGGCTTTGTCTCAGTACCCGTTGTCGTTCCCATGATCGCTGACTTTGATGTGAACAAGGATGGAACCGTCAGTGTAGTGGACATCGCCCCTCTTATTGCTAACTGGGGCACGACAAGCACGCACAGGGGCTGGATCAGAGCCGATGTGAACAACGATGGAACCGTCAGTGTAGTGGACATCGCCCCTCTTATTGCTAACTGGGGCAGAGGAGCTCCCTGGTAATTAGCGACCACTTATGTCCAAAGTCGGTGCTGGCCGTAACCAGGCAATGCAGGTCAGCACCGACAAGAAAAAAGGAGGTGCCGATGGGGAAGTGACCGCAGGGAAAGACCTGCTGGCAACCTGGAAAGACAGGAGACGGTGGGAGAGACCATAAAAAATAAAAAAGGAGAAAAAAGTGACTAAAGTAGCTAGTTTGAAAACCAAGCTCAGCATCTTGTTCCTCGTGGTGTCCCTGGTAGCAGTCGCCATACCCCTGACCGCGACACCAGCGGCAGCATTGGTGCCTAACCCTGCCTACCGCCTCTTCATCGCCCCAGTCACTCAAACAGTGGCGCCGGGTGAAACCTTCACCGT
>QLUC01000224.1 GCA_018725275.1 Bacillota bacterium
CTATGCGGGTACCTGTAGAGATTGGGGTTATGGGCCCAGTGCGAGGGGGGAAGGTGCCCGTTAACGATGTCGGCGCGATGGTTATAGACCGAACGCACGATGGCTTCGCGGTCAGCGCCGTACATAAGTGCTTGGCGCACCCTAATATCCCGAAGAATAGGGTGGGTTAGGTTAAGGCCGATGTAGTCGTAGCCGAAAATCGCCGGAATCTCGAAGAAGTTGGCCCTGTTCGCAAAGCGTGTCATGACGGTGTCGATTTGGTCCGGAGGAATGGCGGCACCCCAGTCAATGTCCCCATTTTCCCAAGCGGCATGAAGGACGCTGGAATCGGGATAGGTCTTAATGATGATTCTCTCGATGAACGGACCATCTAAATGCCAGTTGGGATTGCGCGCCAATTCAACAAATTGACCCCTGACCCATCTGACAAATCTGTAGGGGCCTGTCCCTATGGGATTAATGCTAAAGTTATGGGCAGCCATATCTCTAACCGCGGTTCCCTGAAAAACATGCTGCGGGATAATGCCCATGGACATGCGCCCTAAGAAAGGGGCATCTTGGACTCTCAGTCTAAAGTCGACGACATGCTCATTGACAACCGTAATTGCCTCTACAGCGGCTACATCGCCCCGACGGCGGCCAGTGTACTCCGGATGAAGAATGGTGTCAAAGGTGAACTTAACGTCATTGGCAGTCAATGGCCTGCCGTCATGCCATACCAGCCCCGGCCGCAACCAGAAACGCCAAGTCATGGTTTGGGGGAACCACTGCCACCTATCAGCCAGGGCGTTGATTATCTCGCCGTTTTGATCGCGACGCACCAGACCGAGGTTAGTGCGGGAGAGGACAAAGGCAGACTCAGTATCGTTAGCCAAGATTGGGTTTAGCACTACCGGATCGGCGATGCGACCATGGGTAATAACGCCGCCGACCTGCGGCAAAGTGGGGAGGGTGGCAGCGACGGATACGGTATTTGTTGCCGCTACCCATTCAACATTCGCTCCCATACTCTCAGCAATAAAGCGCAGCGGCACCATGGTGCGGCCGTTGATAACTTGAGGAGCCACATCTAAAGTCACTGCAGGGCCGTTAACCCAAGCAGTGCGGCTACCGATGGTGAGGACCACAGCCTGCCGCCCTCTGTAACCGGCGACAGTGTTTGTGGCTTCATCCCAGGTCACCCGAGCACCAAGGGCCTCAAAAATTGCCCGGAAGGGGACCAAGGTGCGCCCATTACGGATAACAGGGGCGACGTCGGCGACGAGGGGACGCCCGTTAAATGTGATATTGATGGTGCTGGCGCGAGCCGGAGAGGCGCCTATTTCGAAGACCGTGAGTAGGACAGCCACTATTACGAGAATTGATAAAATTTTTCGCAAAATATTTCCTCCTTTTTACTTTTCCTGTCGATGCAAAAGAAGAATATGTACACCTACACAAGTACATTATAATCTATTTCCCCGTAGAGAACATAGCAAGCATGTAAAACTTGCGTTAAATTGACCCCATTTCACTTTTTTTAGGCA
>QLUC01000225.1 GCA_018725275.1 Bacillota bacterium
GTTGCAGGATGAAGGCTGAGAAGTATGCCGTGGTGGAAGAATCGGTCGCTAGGCGCATGCTGCCGCACTTAGCGGTCCTAGTTTTCATGGCGATAACCTTGTGGGTGTGGCATTATGCTCTGATGGTAGAGACGGCCAAGTCGCAAACGAGTTTTGACGAGTTCTCATTGGCCATATCCTCGAGCATCGAAAATCGTCTCGCAGACTACAAGATGATTCTTCAAGGCGGAGCAGGTTTATTCGCCGCTTCCGGCGAGGTGAGCCGTCACGAATGGCAAAGCTATGTCGAGTATCGACAGTTCCGTTACCTCGCGGGAGGCTTGTTGGCAATGGGTTTCTCTAAATTCATAGCATCGGGGGACTTGGTTGAGCATGAACGATTGATGCAGGCGGAGGGGTTCGCCGACTACCGGGTCTGGCCGCCAGGAAAGCGTGATTCCTACACCGCCGTGGTATTTATCGAGCCCTTTGAAGGGCACAACGTACGAGCCATCGGCTTTGATATGTATGCTGACGAAGTGCGGAGGGCAGCCATGTCGCGCGCGCGCGACACTGGCTTGGCCTCCCTTACGGGAAAGGTGCGGCTGGTGCAAGAAGTCGAGGTCGACGCGGTACCGGGAGTGCTCATCTACATTCCCATTTTCGTGCCGGAACTGCCCCACGACACTCCGGAAACCCGCAAGGCGGCTCTGCTCGGCTATGTGCATAGCGGTTTTCGGGTGGAGGACCTGGTGTTGGACGCACTTTCTCACCTGCCGCAAGAAATTAGTTTTGTCATCCATGACGGTCCTATGGCATCGCCAGAGGAGGAGCTTTTCGCCAGCAGGCCGGCGAGCGATGGAGCATTAACTCATAACCCCCGCTTCTCCCGGCTGCAGACTTTGGAGGTCTACGGGCGTCAGTGGACAATTAGCTTTAGCTCCACGCCCTTTTTTGAACTGAAGAAAGTGTTCTGGGCGCAATGGCTGATTCTGGTTGGAGGGGCCGTGGTCAGCATCCTGTCTTTTCTACTCCTAAAGGGGCAAGCGAGGACCGTAGAACATGCCAAGGTGCTGGCCTGGGAATTGACTGCCTCGCTCCGCACCAAGGAGGAGGATTACAGGTTGCTAGTGGACAATTTGCCGCTCGGTATCTCTATTATCGGCCCTAACATGGAGAGCATCGCAACTAATGCCACCATGCGCAGATGGTTCCCCGAGGGTGATTCCCGATGGCATCAAGATGGAGGGGTAAGCGCGATTTGCCCGACCACTCAGGCTTTTGTGGACGGCCAAAGCCATCATGCGGAAGCCTCGGTTTCTACCTCCGAGGGGGTGCGCACCATGTTTATTAGTGCCATGCCCTTGGTAGGCCCCGCGGGAGAGGTGCGGCATGTGCATGAAACCATTGAGGATGTCACCGTAAAGAGGCAGAGCGAAAGAGATCGGGTCGAACGCCTGGCTTCAGAGCAGGCTAGCCGCGCGAAAAGTGAGTTTGTCTCTAACATGAGCCATGAAATTCGCTCTCCCCTGAAC
>QLUC01000226.1 GCA_018725275.1 Bacillota bacterium
GGGGCACCGGGAGAGCCGCCAGGGGCACCGGGAGAGCCGCCAGGGGCTATTCCGCCGGGGATGATACCGGGAACACCACCGGGGGCGATGATGCCGCCAGGAGCCCCAGGGGCAGGAATACACCCAGCGGAAGCAATACTAGAGCAGCTGGCACAGTTACCGCCGGAGGAGGTGGCAAGAATTGTAGCAGAATATCAACGAGCAAAACAGCAAGCGATGCAAGGTGGCGAAGGAGCGCCACCACCAATAATTTGAGGAGGAACTTGACATGTACGAACCAAATGGCGGAGGCGGAAGACGACGGGGGGATCGGGATAGAGTCACCATACTCCCTATCGGAAATAAAATGATGACACCATTGGAAATTGCGATTTCAAATGCCAGGCGTTTAGGAATCGCTCCACCAACACCAGAGCAAGCGGCTCGGATAAATGAGGAAGCCAAGAGGCATGTCCTCGATGCTAAGAGGGAGTTTTATAGGCAACCCGGGGGATGGTACGAAACACTCGGTTTGATACCCAGGACAGCCCCAGGCATCGGCCCGCTGGCGGGAGCGGCCGGAGGCTTAGGTCAAATAATAGAGGAGGTTAGAAATATGCAAAGTCCTACGCCCGTGGAAGGCATGGGGGGAGAGGGAATTTGGGGGCCAATCCCGACATTTATGCAGAGGTATGGGCTGGAAGACGCATGGCTATCGCCATTCCAGAGATGGCAAGCGGGTTATGCCAATCCGTTGCATGATGTGTTCCAATTACAGCAACTTATGGGGCTTGCGGGGGGACAGCCTGAGGCAGTCTGGGAAGACTACCTTCAGCCATTCCAAGGGGGAACGGCGCCAGCTTATGGGCAGGCAGGGGGTGTTCTTGGAGGGCTAGCGGCGATGACTCCGGAAGCCAGGGCGCAAGCAGGTATTGGATGGGGTGGACAGGAACCGCTGGGTAATTTGGCAAGCCTCTTGCAACTAGCCCTCAGACCACATCTGGGATTGCATGGAGCGGGCTTCTTTACTCCGGGCCGACTTGGCACAATGCGAGCAAGGATGCACGCAGGCCAAGCAGGGGGAGCGGCGCCAGGGTCATTCCTAGATTACCTGCGTCAAAAGTTTAATCTGCAACGCTTCGGTTTTTAATAGGGGGTAGATGTCATGCCAAACAACTGGCATTGGAAATACTGGCTGGAGGAGTTCCCTCAGGCAGCTTATGAAGCGTTTCGGCCTCGCACTGGGCCAGAGACTTTTCTGGATTATTGGCGTGGGCAGGGTGGTAGGGTCCGGGATGATTATATGGGGGCATTGGGGCAGCAGGCACTACGTGGAGAGCCGCCGAGTTTGTCCTTTGTCGATTTCCTGGGCAATTATCCCTTCATGCAAAGGTGGCTAGGGATGTCCCCCGAAAGGCGTGGATTTAGCCCTGGTCGGTATGCCCCTCGTATGCGGTGGAATATGTTTGGACGAAGCAGGTAAATTATGCCTCAAGACATCTGGGACAGATTAGCGGAACGCACGATTG
>QLUC01000227.1 GCA_018725275.1 Bacillota bacterium
AAAGCACAAGCCAGACAGCAAGGCTTGGTCGCCACAGGTAAGTTGGTGCGAAGTATCCGCGTAGGACTTCGGGCGCGAAGTGTGAGCGTCGTAGTCGGTGCGAAGCGGAAAAGTCGGAAATTTCCAAAAGGGTACAACTATCCGAAGTTGCATGAATATGGCGATGGTGGTAAGCGGGCTTTCCTGCGACCGGCCTTAGCGGTGAAGCGGGAAGATGCCGTTAAAAAGTTTATCGAGGTTCTAGATGAGGTAGCGAAAATTTGGCAAGGAGGATGAGCTAAATGGCGAGAGTAGCGTTAGGTGTTCAGCCGGTTGTGCCTACAGGGATGTGGCCTGTGTTAACTGCGGCGATAACGGCGGGGCATATGTTTGCTAACACAGAGCGGGGAATTTTTATCTTCGTGCGGAACGCGCACACCGCACCGGTGACGGTCACTATTCCGTCTACGCTTAACCGCGATGGGTTGTTGCTAGCGGCGCGGGTGGTAACGGTGCCAAACGGCACAGACAGACTAATCGGGCCAGTGCTTGGCGAAAACCACAACCAGCTAACGGGCGTCGATGTCGGTAACACTTATATAGATTATTCAGTAGTCACGGCTGTTTCCGTAGCTGTATTACGAGTTTAAGGAGGGACAAAAATGTCAGAAAGAATCGGACACGGAACACTTTTGGCGGTATCCGCAGACGCAGGCGTTACTTGGAGCACCATCGCCCGGATCGAAACTATTGGCGAATTCGGGATGGGTGAAGTGGATGACGTTGAGGTCACAACGCACGACGCAGTTGACCGGGTTAAGCGGTATGTTGCCGGCTTAGCCGACGCCGGCGAGCTAGAATTCTCAGGCGTTTGGATAGCCGACGCAACGCAGCGGTCACTAGCCGGCATAACTGCGCTGATGAGGGAATGGCGGATCACACTTCCCGGCGGCCTCGGCGTTTGGCGCGTAGCGGGTTATCTGAAAAATTTTAACATTAATCCGCAGCGTGAGGACAGGATCGAATTCAGCGCGTCTTTGAAGCTAAGTGGCGCACCAACACTGACGTGGTAAAAAGGAGGAATCTTCTTGGACACGGGGACAAAATTTACTGCGCTAGAACGTGATTACACACTATATTTCGACAACCGCGCTTTTCGCGTCGCCGAAAAAACGATGGGGCATTCGCTTGGCACAATGCAAGACAGCATCGGCGATGTTACTCTGCTACTACACGCGGGGTTACTGCGCCATCAGCCGCAGATACCGCTTGAGAAAGTGGACGAAATTGTCGACGAGTTAGGGTATGAAAAGATAGCAGACCTCTTGGGGGAAGCCATGGCAGCCTCCCCCCCTTTGCGCAAAAAGACGGCGACGGTATAGAACGCGACGCCATGCTTGCAGGGATCATGCCGGACGACTACTGGCGGCTGACGCCATCGGAGACTATGCTGCTTTTACAGGGGCACTACCAGCGTGATGCGCAGGTGAGCATGATGCTGGCAATGACTTACAACGTGAACCG
>QLUC01000023.1 GCA_018725275.1 Bacillota bacterium
GGCCGCTAGACGCGAGGCCATGACTGCGGTAGCCACAGTGTAGCTGTTACCAGTGGTAACGCCAATCTTTAGTTTCTCGGCGACAGTAATGCCAGCGTCCCCCACCACTGAGGTGAGCGCGCCAAGTCCAACAATATCCGCTCCCAGCCTCTCGGCGATGTGCCCAGCCCAAACAATCTTCTTGATCGCTTCGTCAGCTGTCACTTCGCCAAGTAGCTGACGCGAAGTGAGCGGGCAGGCCACAAAGTAGCCTTCGGTAGCCGCATGCTCCGAGCGCACCCCCGTGATGTGGGACACCTTAAGGGGCGGCATAAAGCGCACGAATTTTTCCTTCCAACTCTCTGGCCACCGCTTCGTAAACTTAAACTTGCGGGCTATGTCATCTGCCACAATGGGGTGCAGTATAAAAGCAAACTTCGCCATACACAGACTCCTTTTCATGCCGATTAACTATAATGCATCACTTTCTCAAGCGAGTTCTTTAATCCGTGGTTTAAAGTTTAGTTTGTTAAGCAGCTCCTCATAGTCGCGAGCAGACAGCGCAGTATGTGGTGAGCCCGACAGAGCCACCAACAGAGCCTCCATCACGTTAGTGCCAAAGGAGCGCCCGTTAAACTCAGGGGTTGTCGTAACCAGCAGTTTAACCCCACGTTCTCTTAAAAGCGTTACGTCCTCTGTGGTTATCGTATTGGTCACAATGATCTTCCCTTTTAGACTCTGTGCCATAAAGCGACGAATAAAGTGAAAGTCCCCCGCGATTATCTCGTTAGCCGCAAAAAACTGCTGGCCACGGCTCACGGTTGTCTCCTGCGCCGCACCGGTAGGATAAAGATACGCCAACGGCAGCTGTGTAAGAACGGGAGCTAATACGCGCGCTACGAGTCCTAGTGCCCTTAGACTATGTAAGGGGATAGGCAGCCCCACAGTAAAGATAAGGTCCCCTAGCGTGAGCTTTGCTCCGCGCAGCTCAAAGGTCTCAGCCATGCCGAACCTATCTGCCGCGCACATCATCAGCACATTGCGTCCTCTTAACTGTAAGCCGTATGTGTCCTCAAGAAACGCAATGGTCTTGCGCTCAAGCGTGTCTTTGAGTCCGGTGCCGTCTACGATTGGCGTGATGCGTGCCGCGCGCGCAATCTGCTTAGCTTCCCTGAGCATATAGCGCCTGCCGCCCGCCTGTACGTAGAGATCGATGCCGCCCATGCCAAAGGCGTCCACCTTGCCGTCAAGCTGCTTTACGAGCTCGATGGCCCGCTGCAGATTACCGTCTGTGCCAATGCGCTCAATTAAGCACCGTTCGCCAAGCAACTCCGCTTCAACGGCATGATTGCGCTTGGACGACCCTAGGCTAACGCTGATTACTCGTTTCAATGTGGGGACCTCCTTCCGCTTTCCGCTTTCCGCTGTAAGCCGAGAGCTGCCTCAATCCTTAAGGCCCTTCAGCAAGCTCCGCAGCACCTCTGGGTCAACGTACTTGTCTTCCCGTAAGGGTGTTTCACCCAGGATAATCGCGATAATCTGCTTATCGACTACAGCCTCTACGAGTTTGATGCGCATGTTGGAACCGAGCATAATTACTGTGTCAAAGGCCCGTATTGTGCCCACGAGGCCCATAATCTCGTTTAAGAGCTCTGCCCCGGTCTTCGCACGCACCCAGTCCCACCGCTCCTCTTCCGACATGAGAAAGATGTGGTCCACGCCGTACTCCTGCGCTACGTCTGCTAACTCCCCCTTATTCGATACGGGGAAACCAATTAGCGCCACTTTGCCGCCTTTACGTAGCTCGCCCATCGTCTCTAGCCGCGAGATAAAGCTGCGATCGATGTTCATTTCGTACGCCACTTCCTGCTGGGACATGCCTGCAGAACGGCGCTCGAGAATCTTGTCTACAGTGCGCATGATTTTGTCGCGGCTTACGAGTTTATCCCCAACTCTTACATATTGCATGGCAGCGCCCCCTGTGCACAGTTTTGTATACATACATTCTACCATGTTCCCGTTAATTTTGCATATCTCTCGGGGCAAAATTACCCCTGCAAAATATTAAAGACGCGCCGTGCAGCGCGTCATTCAATCGTAGCCCAGACCTGTTCTATCGCCTCTAGTGAGTCGGCCTTGTTTATCGCGTCGCGAATCCGCGCCGCTCGCGGCAGCCCCTTTAGGTACCACGCCAACTGCAGGCGCATCTCTCTGATGCCGCGATACTCCCCCTTGCGCTCAATCGCCATTGCCAGGTGCCGCCGTGCCACGGCGAGTCGCTCCGCCAAAGATGGAGGCAAAAGCGGCGCTAACCCCTGCAGTGAGCGCGCAATATCCCGATAGAGCCAGGGGTTACCAATGGCAGCGCGACCGACCATCACCGCATCGCACCCCGTGTCTTCAAACATGCGCTTTGCTTCCGCAGCCGAAGTCACATCCCCATTGCCGATTACAGGCACACTTACGGTCGCTTTTACCGCGCGGATAATGCCCCAATCGGCCTTGCCCGAATAGAACTGGTCCCGCGTCCGCCCATGAATAGTTATGGCTGCTGCCCCGGCTGCTTCTACCTCGCGTACTAGGCCAAGACAATCTGGAGAATTGGCATCCCAAGCTTTCCGCGTCTTGACCGTTACCGGGATATTTACCATCGCCACGGTTCGACGCACAATTTCTCCCGCTAGTTTAGGGTTAAGCAGCAAAGCCGCCCCGTCTCCCCCTTTGACAATCTTCGGTGTCGGGCATCCCATGTTGATGTCTATCGCTAAGGGCTTTATTTTCTCGGCCACCATGGCTGCCGCTTCCGCCACTTCCGCTGGGACAGAGCCAAACAACTGCACAGCAAGCGGTTCATTTGCTTCCATAGCCAAGAGCTCCCATGTCTTGGCCTGGTCGTAGATTATGCCTTTGCAGCTAATCATTTCACTAATAACCCAAGCCGCGCCAAACTCGCGCGCAATCAGGCGATTGGCTTGGTCAGTAATCCCCGCCATGGGCGCTGCCACTAGCGGGGGGACGATTAGGATATTGTTGATGCGCATTTCGTTTGTCTACTTCTTCTCGTCTTGCTTGGGCTCGTGCCCCGGAGGATACTTATTGTACCCAGTTGCACCCGGTGTACTAGTGATATCCTCCCCGCAATAAGGGCAGTTCCAGATGCCTTCCTGTGTAGCGGAATACGAACGGCGGTCGCACCACGGACAGAGTTTGTTGTACATGCGGGACACCTCCTGTTATAATGATTACACGCACATCGGGGCGTGGCTCAGCTTGGTAGAGCGCACGGTTCGGGACCGTGAGGCCGCACGTTCAAATCGTGTCGCCCCGACCACTAATTACGGAGAGCCACTCGGGTGAGTGGCTCTTTTTTGTGCGCACCGCGCACTTGTGCCTATTCTCAGCCACAGTCTTCGTCGACGACGCCCCTATCCATGAGGTTTACCGCGGTGCGGGCACAGAGTGCTACGTACTCAATGCAATGCTTCCGGTAATCATCGGTGTTAGGCTTTAAGTCACAGCAGTTGACCGAGCCATACTCGCGCTCCACGATGCCGACCAGTTCTTTGGCCAGCAACTTGGCGTCGTCCTTGCGCGCACCGCCAAGGTCGCGCCCGTACCAGCGGCCGATGGACATGACCGCGGCGGCCACTCCGCCGCACAAACCGCCAGAGCCCATGCCGCCCCCAAAACCAGAAGACAATTTTAATCCGAAGGCCTTTTGTTCGGGTGTAAGGTCCTCGTTGAGGCCTAGCCAGACGGCTTCGGCACAGTTGTAACCGCCCCGGTAATGCTCCCGCGCCAATTCTTCGGCAGTTGCCATTCTTTATTCCTCCCCTATAATGCGAATTTCAGGTTCTAGAAGCACACCTGATTTTACTTGTACGACGCCTTGCACATGGCTGATTAAAGCCACGACATCGCGGGCGGTGGCGGCGCCAACATTGACAATAAAGCCGGCATGGAGGGTGGAGACTTCGGCACCGCCGATGCGGCAACCCTTCAGCTTTGCTTGCTCGATGAGGGTGCCGGCAAAATTGCCGGGCGGCCGCTTAAAGACGCTACCCGCGCTCGGGATGGCGAGGGGTTGTTTTTCGCGCCGCCGACGGTTTAGCTCCTCTATCTTAGCGAAGATGGCCTCACGGGGACCGGGCCTCAGTTGTAGGGTGGCCTCGAGGGCGATGAGCCTATGCCCTTGCAACACACTCTGCCGATAGCCAAAGGCCAGTTCGTCTAGCGTCAACATTCTCTCGGTGCCGTCTTCGGCCAAGACGCGCATGGAATTGACCACGTCCTTCATTTCGCCGTCGTAAGCCCCGGCGTTCATGTAAAGCGCACCGCCTAAGGTGCCGGGTATGCCGGCGGCAAACTCTAGCCCCATGAGACCGGCTTCGGCCGCCTGACGTGCTAAGGCCGAGAGGTGCACGCCTGCGCCCGCGATGATATTGTCGCCACGCACCGCCACTTGGTCTAGGGTGCCGGATATTTTAATGACCAGGCCGCGAATACCGCCGTCGCGCACGAGGAGGTTGCTGCCGTGACCCATGATGGTGATGGGCACCCGCCCGTCCCCTGCCGCCCGGAGCACCGCCTTGAGCTCGGCGAGGTCGCGGGGAACACAGAGGGCATCCGCCGGGCCGCCAATGCCAAAGGAGGTATGCCGGCTCATCGGCTCTTGGCGCAACATAACATGGGGGAACATGGCGATGAGCCGCGCTAAGGACGACAAGGAGCTTCCCCCTTGCTCGGTGGTTGGGCAAACTTGGTCACTACCTTGAGGGCGCGAGGATAGGTCGTCAGGCTGATGGCCCCGGTCGCGGTGACGCAAATATCGTCCTCAATGCGCACGCCCCCGATTCCGTCTAGGTAGATGCCCGGCTCGACGGTAAAGGTGTTGCCTGCGGCGAGCAGGTACTGGTTGCCCATGACTATGTACGGTTCTTCGTGGATTTCAAGGCCAAGGCCGTGGCCGGTGCGGTGGGTAAAAAACTCTCCGTACCCCGCCTTGGTTATATACTCTCTGGCCACTTGGTCGATAAAGCTGGCGCTGACGCCGGGGAAGATGGCTTCTCTGGCCAGGGTATTGGCTGCCAAGACAATTTTACCGACCTCGAGCATTTTTTCGCTGGCCTGACCGAGGAGGAAGGTACGGGTGATGTCGGAATAATAGCCTTCGACCTGGCAGCCAAGGTCTACGACCACCACATCGCCCGTCATGAGGATGCGGGCGCTGGTCGTGGCGTGGGGGAGCGCGGTGCGCTCGCCGCCGATAATGGAGATAAAAGCCAGATGCCCACCCTTGGATTTGATAAACTCCTCCGCCTTAGCCAGTAACGAAAGTTCGCTCAGGCCCGGGCAGAGATTTTCTTCGACAAAACCCATGGCTAAATCGGCTAGGCGCGCCGCCTGCTGCATTTTGTTTATTTCCTGCGGCTCTTTTAGCATGCGCTGTTCGGCCAAGAGGGGGCGGAGGTCGGCTAAAGACTCGACTCCGCAGTGTTCTTTGAGGAGCAGGTATTCGAGCAGTCTGGCCGCCTGGTATTCCATGGCGATGTTTTTCAGCGGGCCGACTTTGGCGGCCAAGGCGGCAAAGCTTTGCCCTGCGCCCTGCTCATCGCTGTATGTAAAGATGGTGGCGTGAGGTGCCTCGCGGGCTACTCGGGTGGCTTCGAAGAAGGGGCAGACCGCCAACAACTCGCCGCCGTCTAACACCACAAACAGTAGCGGGCGCTCGCTGCAACTTAAGGACATGCCGGTCAAGTAGTGTAGCGCTGCGCTGGGTAAGATAGCCGCGGCCTTTATGTCGGCGCTTTTAAGGCTGGCGGCCAATTCGGCCAGGCGTTTTTTGTGCATGGGGCACCCGCTTTCTTTAGAAATTGGGGGAGGGACAACGCACCATTGGTTGGAAAGATCAACGCACCATTGGTGCGTTGCTACGGATTGACCGTTCGACGGTATTGCTCGGCTTCGGTTAGTTTTTGGCGGTCAGGGTCATAAGTCAGTAACTCCAGTGCCTCTTCGACGGTTGTATACTGACCGCGAATGATTTCGTACCCGTCACAGCGAATTGCCTTATCTTTGGCCCGCATGAGGAACCAGTAGACGGTTTTTAGGTGCTGCACCTTCGGGTTACCCGCAAAATAGCTATAGCTGGTTTCGCCTAGGCTGGCAACCACTGCGGGCACTACGCCCACTTCTTCGGCCACTTCGCGCAGGGCTGCTTCAAGCGCAGTTTCGCCGGGCTCGAGGTGCCCCTTAGGGAAGACGACATCCTGCCTAAAATTAGTGACCAGCAATACCTCGTCGCCAAAAAACACTATGCCACCCGCACTGAATTCTTTTATCATCACATTCTCTCGACGGCGGCTAGACCAAGGAGGTAAAGACCGCGCGCCAGTATCGTCTTAGTAGCAAGAACGATGGCCAGGCGGGTCCCTTCTACTTTTTCGTCTGACCCAATGATGCGGCAATTATGGTAGAAGCGGTTAAACTCCTGGGCGAGGTCTAGCACATAGCGCGCCACGACTGAAGGCTCAAAGAAGGCGGCGGCTTTGGCGACTGTAGGGGCAAACTCGCCGAGGAGCTTGATTAAAGGCAGGGCATACTCGTCGGTCAAGGCAAAGTCTGACAACTCGCCCCCGGTGCTGCCCTCTGCTTTACGGAGCACCGCCGAGGCCCGCGCATGGGTGTACTGCAGGTAGGGTCCGGTCTCGCCGTCAAAATTGAGTATTTCGTCCCAGTCAAAAGTGACGTCTTTAATGCGCCCATGCCTGAGGTCGCCAAAGACAATGGCGCCAACGCCTACTTGCCGGGCGATTTCTGCTTTATCTTGTAACTCTGGGTTTTTGGCCTCGATGATGGCGGCCGCCATTTCGATGCTCCTTTGTAAGACGTCCTCCAAAAAGATGATGTTGCCGCGGCGCGTAGACATGCGCCCTTCAGGGAACTTAAACAGCCCGAAAGACACATGCTCGACCTTGTCGCCGGCCGGCTCGCCCATGAGCTTGAGCACTGCGGCCAACTGCCTAAAGACCAAGGTCTGCTCCTGCCCGACGACATAGAGCAGTAACTCCGGATGGTAGAGGCGGTCGCGGTAGAGGGCGGCGGCCAGGTCGCGGGTGGCATAGAGGGTTGCCCCATCAGACTTTTTTAGCAGACAGGGCGGCATGCCAAAGCTTTCTAAATCGACAATGAGCGCCCCGTCGGAGAGGACGGCCAAACCCTTATCAGCTATCTCTTGTATGGTGGGAGCTAGATAGGGCTCGTAAAAACTCTCACCCAATATGTAGTCGAACTCGATGCCGAGTACCTGGTAGACCCGCTTAAACTCCTCCAGGCTGACCTCTTTAAATAGCTCCCAGTACCGGCGGGCTACGGGGTCGCCACCTTCAAGGCGGCGAAACCATTCCCTGGCTTCGACCTCGAGGGCAAAATTTGCTTCGGCCTCTTGGTGAAACTTGACATAAAGGCGAAAGAGCTTTTCTACGCCGTCTTGTACCAAGGAATCGCCTTCCCCGTACAAGGTGTAGGCGACGATGAGCTTGCCAAACTGCGTGCCCCAATCGCCAATATGGTTGACCCGCACTACGTCGTAGCCAAGCTCGGCATAGATGCGCGACAGGCTGTGCCCGATGACGGTGGTGCGCAGGTGCCCGATACCAAAAGGCTTGGCGATATTCGGGGAAGAAAAATCGATGACGACCTTTTTGTCTTGCCCTATTTTGGCATTGCCGTAGTCGACGCCTTCCCTCGTTAGGCCAGAGATTATTTCGCGCGCCACCAAGCTGCTGTCAAAGGTAATATTCAAGTAGCCCCCGACAGCTTCGACCTTGTCGGCGAGGCCAAGAAGATCTATTTCGCCGGCTAGGGCGGCCGCGATCTTGGCTGGCGCCTGCCGTTTTACCTTGGCTAGGGTAAAGCAAGGAATGGCGACATCGCCCCAAGCAGGGTTAGGGGGGGTCTCCATCATGCTGCGCACTTCTTCGGCTGGCTTTTCCATGTAGGGGGCCAGCCTAGCGGCTAGTTGCTGTCTAAACTGCTCCACGTGTAAACCCTCCTTTCCGTGAGGTGAGAAGCTAGAGGTTGTTGTCTGGGTGTCTGGGTGTCTGGGTGGTTAAGCTTTGGGGGTTTGTTGAATAATGGCCAAGGTCCATTCGGCTATTTTTTCTAAGTTGTCCACGGAGATGTATTCTTCGGTGGTGTGCACCTTCATGTAACCCATGCCTAGGTTGACGGTGGCAATGCCGCGCTGATTGAAGATATTGGCGTCGCAACCCCCGCCGGAGGTCACCAAGGTCGGCACCAAGCCGATATGCTCGGCTGCGCGGCGGGCAATCTCGACCACTTCGTCACCCGCTTCTAGGGAGAGCTCGGCGTACATGCGGCTAATTTGCACTTCGGCTCTGGCGCCGCGCTCCCGCGCGCCCGCTTCCAGACACGCACGCATATGCTCCGACTGTGCCATGAGCTTAGCGGGGTTTAGGCTGCGCGCTTCGCCCTTTAAGTGGACCATGTCGGGGACAATATTGGTCGCCGTTCCGCCTTGAATGACGCCGATGTTGGCGGTGGTTTCAGGGTCGATACGCCCCAACTTCATGCGGGCGAGCCCTGTGGCAGCGGCGATAATGGCGTTGATGCCGTCCTCGGGGCTTACTCCGGCATGCGCGGCCTTGCCTCTGATAGTCGCTTCGATTCTGTCCTGGGCAGGTCCCTTGATCACAATGGAGCCCACCGGGCCACCGCCATCCAGCACAAAGCCTAGTTTGGCGGTCAACTTGCTGTAGTCGAGGTTCTTCGCCCCGCGGAGACCGCCTTCTTCGGCCACGGTGAGGGCAATCTCTATTGGGCCATGGGGCTCTTTGCTCTCGAGAAGCGTCTGCACGGCCTCGACAATGCCCACTACCCCAGCCAAATCGTCGGCTGCCAAAATGGTACTGCCGTCGCTATAGATAATACCGTCACGGACCAGGGGCTTAATGCCTAGCCCCGGAGTGACGCGGTCAAGATGAGCTGAGAGCATGATGGCGGGCTTCGCCACAGTCCCGGGCATCGTGGCGATGAGGTTACCGGCATTGCCACCAATCTTCGACCCGGCATCGTCTTCCACCACGGACAAACCGAGGGCGGAGAGCTGCCTAGCCAGCTCGTCCACCATAGCTCTTTCTTCTGTGCTCATAGAGTCTATTTGCACCAGTTTAAGGAAATTTTCGAGGAGCCTTTTTTTGTTAATCATCGACACAACTACCTCCCGCTACTTCTGTCGAGCGCCGGTAAGACGCCAGAGAATGCTCTCCTATAGTATACTAACAATAGAGGGTCTTGACGATACGGCTGACGCCCACATAGTATAATATGTGGGTTACGACGGTAAGCTAAGACGCATGGTTAAGGGGGCAAAGCCTTTGCATACACCACAACATATCCATTTTATCGGCGTTGACGGCATATCTATGAGCGCATTGGCACTCATTATGCAGGAGCGCGGTATCCATATTTCGGGGTCGGACCTTAAAGAGTCCCCACTCACCGCGCGCCTCAGCGCGAAAGGAGCAACTATCTACCTCGGGCATGCGCCAGAACAAGTAAACGGGGCCGACCTAGTGGTCTATACGGCGGCCATAAGGCCCGATAACCCCGAGATGGAGCAGGCCCGCAACTTAGGGCTACCCATTATGAGCCGGGCTGAGTTTTTAGGGAAATTGATGGGGGAAGCACGGGTGGGCATAGCGGTAAGTGGCTCGCACGGCAAGACAACTACCACCGCGCTACTTGGGCTAATGCTTGACGAGGCCGGACTCGACCCGACCGTGCTCATCGGTGGGGAGCTAGACGCTTTAGGGGGCAATGTGCGCATCGGCCAAAGCGACTACTTCGTCGCCGAGGCCTGCGAATACGTGGAGACTTTTCTGGCCCTCAAGCCGCAACTTGGCATTGTGCTCAATATTGATGCCGATCACCTTGATTACTTCCGCGACCTCAGCCATGTCGTGGCTGCTTTTAGGCGCTTTGCCGGCATCATCCCCAAGGAAGGGCTACTTATCGCTTGTCATGACGACATCAATGTGCGCTCTATCTTACCTGCTGCCAAGTGCCAGGTTATCACTTACGGGCTCACGCCCGGTGCGGACTGGCGGGCGGGCAATATTAACACCAAATCAACCGGCGGGAGCACTTTTGATGTCTACCTGCGGAGTGAGCATGTAGCACGAGCCGAACTTAAAGTGAACGGACGCCACAACATCCAAAACGCCCTGGCCTGCCTGGCAGTCGGCAACCACCTAGGGTTGCCCATGGCCGCCATGCTGCGGACGCTCGCTTCATTTGCGGGCACGCACCGTCGCTTTGAGCTAAAAGGCCACTACCATGGCGCTACGGTCATCGACGACTATGCTCATCACCCTACGGAGATTACGGCCACGCTTAGCGCGGCGCGTGATGTGGCCAAAGGGCGCATCATCACGGTCTTTCAGCCCCACACCTATAGCCGCACCCAGGCCTTGCTCGCTGACTTTGCCAAGGCCCTCGCTTCAGCAGACGCCGTAATTATTGTACCTATATATGCTGCGCGCGAGAAAAACACCTATGGGATAACGGCAAAAGACCTGGCCGAAAAAATCTCTGCGCTAAACCAAGATGTGCGCCATATTGATTCCTTGGCGGAGGCCACTAACTACCTCAAGACACGCCTAGGCCCGGGCGATACGCTCATTACCATGGGGGCCGGCGATGTGCACAAGGTAGGCGAAGATCTGCTCCTCAGTCTGGCCTCTGATTTCTAAATACTGCCCGTCCACCGGTCTCGCCGGTAAACTGACCACCTACTATTGAAGCCACGCCGTTGATAAAGACATAGTCTATTCCTTCCGGGTACTGCTCGGGATTAGAAAATGTAGCTTTGTCTTGCACTTCCGATAGCTTGAACATGACTAAGTCGGCGAAGTACCCCTCTTTGATAAGACCACGTTCTTTTAACCCTATAAATTCTGCCGGCAGGCCGGTCATGCGCCTCACCCCTTCTTCTAGGGTGAGGAGTTTGGCGTCGCGCAGGTAACGCGCTATAAACCTAGGGAAGGTGCCAAACCCACGGGGGTGCGTCGCGAGGTTGCCCGTCTTTGGCGGAGCGCTATTGTCTGAGGCGATGGCAGTAAAGGGCGCGCTGAGCACTTGGCGCAAATTGCCTTCGGACATGAGGAGCCCCGTGACGAGGGTTTCGCTGCGCGGGTCTACGCCAACATCCGCGTCGTGGCGCAAGAGGTTGACGATGACTTGCGCCGGGGCAATATTCTCCGCAGCGGCAATCTCGCTTAGTGTGTGCTCAAGATATTTCTCGCCGTAAGGGTGCGTGGTGCGCTTAAGAAGGAGGTCGCGCGGGTCACGGTGCGAGTGCAAGCGCAGGGGCCACGACGTGGCAAAATCCGGCGCTAAGTAGGGATAGGCATCGGCGATGACAACAAGGCCCTCCTTGCGAGCCTCGTTAATTAAGTTGATAGCCGGGCCTTGCAGGTGCCAGTTTTCGCGCCACCTGACCTTGAAGTGGGTAATACTGACGCCGACCTTGGTCGCTCGTGCCACGTCTAGTGCCTCCTCGATGGCCGCGATAATGCCGGCGGCCTCATCACGCACATGAGTAATATAGACGCCGCCGTGGAGAGCGACAATGCGGTTTAAGTGAATGAGTTCAGTTGTAGTGGCGGGCGCATTGTACCAGTACTCGAGGGCCGAGGAGAGCCCAAACGCGCCTTCCTCCATGGCGGTGGTGACGAGGGCGCTCATGGTGGCGAGTTCTTCTGGGGTGATGTCACTCCGCAGACCGACAATGCGGTGACGCATGAGCCCGTGGCCGAGTAGCGTGCCAAAATTGACGCCCAGACCAGCTAGGGCGTCAATTTCCGCTAGGAAATTACCAATGTTTAAGGGTGAGCGCCCGTCCTGCCCGACAATCACCGTTGTTATACCTTGGTGCAGGGCGGCTAAAGACTGGGGGTGGGCGCGGATGGTCATATCTACATGGGAGTGGATATCCACAAAACCCGGTGTCAAGATATACCCTGCGCCCCTTATTTCGGTGCGTCCGGAGCGGATGGGCACGCTGCCCACCTTGGCGATGCGCTCACCGAGAATGGCTACGTCCGCCCGAAAGCCTGCTCGTCCTGACCCGTCGACCACGGTCGCACCCCGAATAACTACATCATACATAATCTCTGGCGGTTGCAAGGTGGCGTCATAGAGCCAGACCGCCGGCAACAAGACGAGAATAGCGAGCAGTAGGCCGAGTTTAATGAGTGTGGGCTTCTGCAGCATCAGATATGTCTTTATGCCCTAATTTTTGCTCGCGGTAGTTCTTGATGGCGGCATGCAAAGCATCGGCAGCCAAGTTTGAACAGTGCATCTTTACCGGGGGCAACCCCTCAAGGGATGAAGCTACGTCCTTATTATTCATAACTAAGGCCTCGTCCAGCGTCTTACCCTTGGCCATTTCGGTGACCATGCTGCTCGTGGCTATGGCCGCGCCACAGCCAAAAGTTTGAAACTTAATGTCGGCGATGCGCTCCTCGCCATCTACTTTGATGTAGATGCGCATGATGTCGCCGCAACTGATATTGCCCACTTCACCTATGCCATCGGCATCGTCCATCGAGCCGACATTGCGCGGATTTTTAAAGTGGTCCATCACTTTTTCATTGTAGCTATTCATAAATGACCATTCCTTTCTTGTTGCCCAAAACAAAAAGACACGTCCCTTTTGTTTGTAGGTCTTAGCGTTTGTGGTAGAGGGGGGACATTTGCCGCAGACGCAGGACAATGGGGGGCAGTATCCCCAAGACATAGTCCACATCTTCTTCGGTGTTGTCCTGCCCGAGAGTCAGGCGGAGCGAACCATGTGCCTCACCATGGCTTAGCCCCATGGCCAAGAGGACATGCGAGGGGTCGAGCGAGCCCGAGGTACAGGCGGAGCCGCTCGAGACGGCGACACCCTGCATATCAAGGCTTAGGATCAGCGACTCTCCTTCGACGTAGCGAATGCTGACATTCACGTTGCCGGGCAGTCTTTCCTCGGGATGCCCGTTGAGCTTCACCTCGGGGATAGCCAAAAGCCCGCCCATGAGCTTGTCGCGCAGCGCCTTAATCTTGGCCTGCTTCGTGTCCATCTCGGTCGTCGCCAGCTCTAGGGCCTTGGCTAAACCGATTACCCCCACATGGTTCTCCGTGCCCGGGCGCAGCTTGCGCTCCTGCCCGCCACCATGGTAAAGGGGCTTTAACTTGGTGCCATTGCGAATATAAAGAACGCCTATCCCCTTTGGACCATAAAACTTATGGGCCGACAAGGACAAAAGGTCGACGCCGAGGTCATCGACATTGACGGGGATAGAACCTACGGCCTGCACGGCATCGGTATGAAAGGTGATTTTGTGCTCCTTGGCGAGCCTTCCAATCTCCCGAATGGGCTGCAGAGCACCGGTCTCGTTATTGGCATGCATGATGGTGATGAGGATGGTGTCGGGGCGGATAGCGGCTAGGACATCGGCGATTTGCACCTGCCCTTCGGCATTGACCGGCAGGTAGGTTACGGCAAACCCTTGGGTCTCAAGGTACTTGCAAGCATCGAGGACCGCATGGTGCTCAATCTGCGAGGTGATGATGTGCCGACCCTGCCCCTTCTTGGCAAGGGCGACCCCCTGAATGGCGAGGTTGTCGGCTTCAGTCCCGCCCGAGGTAAAGACGATTTCGCGCGCCGTGGCACCGAGTATCTTGGCCACTAACTCTCTGGCCTCATCGACTGCCTGGCGTGATTCGCGACCAAAACTATGAATGCTGGAGGGGTTCCCAAAACTATTATGAAAATGCGGCAACATGGCGGCAATTACTTCGGGATGAACGGGGGTTGTGGCGGCGTGGTCAAGATATACTCTGCGCATAGCGCACCTCCTAATTAATTTTTTCTCTGGCACGCAGAACGAGGTCAGCGAGGGTGGTGGCGTCGAGGACCTGGCTCATGCCGGCCGAGACGCGCTCCCAGAGTTCGCGGGTGACGCAGCTCTGCACCCTTTCGCAGGTTCCGTTGTGCTCGCAATCGACAATTTTGATGGGGCCTTCCACCGCACGCACGATGTCCCCAGAGGTCATTAGCTGCGCGGGCTTGGCCAGAGTATACCCCCCGCTGGCACCGCGCACCCCTGTGACCAGCTGTGCTTTTTTGAGGCCGATAAAAATCTGTTCAAGGTATTGCTCCGAAATATCTTCCCGTTCGGCAATGAAGCGCAGCGAAACCGGCCCCGCCCCACCGTGCATCGCCAGTACGACCATCGCTCGAACGGCATATTGTCCCTTAGTGGATAAACGCATACTTCACTCCCCTTCTGCCGATAGCCCCCACTTGAAATCGAAAAAACCCGAGAGAATCGCTCGGGTTTAATTTTACACCTCAAATGTTGTCATGTCAACATCTCGCCATCACTCTGCTGCTCCGGCGAGTCACTCCAAACTTTTTAGGCCGCAGCTTGACGATACGACAACATTACAGCATCTCATGCGGAACGGCTAAGGGCGAGGTGGGTAGCATTTGACGTTTACATTTTTCCCCGGCACAAACTCGGTCCCTTCCCGCCAAATCTCGGGTCAAGGTAACCCCACTAAAACCATGGGCGACAAAAATGGCGGCCACGCTCTCGCCCTGCGTGCTGCCAATCTCGAGCGCCAGGCAGCCGCGCGGAGTAAGGTAACGGGCGGCACTCGCGATGATGGCCCGATAAAAATCTAACCCGTCACTGCCGCCGTCGAGCGCGAGGTGGGGCTCCCTTTGCACAAAACGATCTAGTTGCCGAATCTCGGCCGTCGGGATGTAGGGCGGGTTACTGACGATTAGGTCAAAGCGTCGGCCATGAACAGGCGCGAAGAGGTCCCCTGCCAAAAACTCTGCCCGGCTATTCAACCCTAGAAGCTTGGCATTTTCTTCAGCCACGCCGAGGGCGCTTGACGAAATATCCGTAAGGGTGTAGCGCCCAAAGGGCCGCTCGGCGGCCAAGGTCAGCCCCACACAACCTGAGCCGGTGCAAAGGTCAAGCACAAATACCCCTCCGGCCCGGTGAGGCGAGAGGGCATCGATTTTCGTTAAAGCCACTTCTACGAGGGTTTCGGTATCGGCGCGGGGGATGAGTACCGCCGGCGTTACTAAGAACTCTCGTCCATAAAACTCGGTGCGTCCGCACAAGTACTGTAGCGGCATGCCCTCCGCCAAAGCCCGGATGAGCGCGGCATAATGCTCCCCTTGGGCCGGAGTTATTTCTTTTTGGGGGTTCATGAGAAACTCGGCCCGTGTTATACCAAGGGCCTCGCGAAGCAATAGCTCCCCCTGCCACTCGGGGTCGCTGATGGCGGCTAGGGCTAGCCTACCCGCCCCCCATTGCCGGGCTGTTAGGTAACTGTGGGCAGGCACTTCTTTCATTAGGCTCTCTGCAATTTCTCTACTTGGTCGTGGGTGGTGAGGGCGTCGATAAATTCGTGGAGATCTCCGTCCAGGAAGGCCTCGAGGCGATGGGTGGTGAGGTTGATGCGATGGTCCGAGATGCGGTTCTGCGGAAAGTTGTAGGTACGAATGCGCTCGCTGCGGTCGCCACTGCCCACTTGCCCGCGCCTAGTCTCAGTAAGTTCCGCATCGCGTTTTGCCTGTTCTAACTCGAGCAGGCGGGCGCGCAAAACCTTCATGGCTTTGTCGCGGTTCTTGGTCTGGGATTTTTCGTCCTGCATGTTGACCGCCACCCCGGTCGGCAGGTGGGTAATGCGCACCGCCGAATAGGTGGTGTTCACCGACTGTCCACCCGGGCCGCTCGAGCAAAAGGTATCGATGCGCAAATCGTTTTGGTCAATTAATAGGTCTACTTCTTCTGCTTCGGGCAGTACGGCCACGGTCGCGGTAGAGGTGTGAATGCGCCCGCTGGCTTCGGTGTCGGGCACCCTTTGGACGCGGTGCACGCCACTTTCGTACTTGAGTTTGCTATAGGCACCCTTGCCCTCAATCATAAATATAGCTTCCTTGCAGCCTCCCAGGTCACTGAGCGAGGCCGACAAAAGTTCAATCTTCCAACCCTGACGCTCGGCAAAGCGCGTGTACATGCGGTACAGGTTCCCGGCAAAGAGCGCGGCTTCGTTGCCACCGGTACCGGCGCGCACTTCGACAATGACATTCTTTTCGTCGTTAGGGTCCTTCGGTAAAAGCAGCACCTTGATGTCGGTGGTAAAACGCTCGACATTGTCCTGCTGCACTCTAATTTCCGACTCGAGCATTTCCCGAAATTCGGCGTCCGCTTGCCCTTCAAAGGCGGTCTTTAACTCGGCGACATCACCTAGGGCCTTGTCTAGGCCTTCGATGGCGACGACTAAATCGGTGAGAGAGGCCCGCTCCTTGATATACGCCCGCCACTCGCTCTGGCGGGAGATGACCGCGGGGTCGCTGACCAACTCGGTCAGTTGGTCGTAGCGCTCCTTCACTGCTCGTAATTTTTCAATCATGTTCTCACCCCTAGTCTCGGTTGGTCCTTATGCCGGAAGTTCTAAGGCGGCCTTGAGCGCAGCGATGGCCACCTCTATTTGCGCCTCGTCCGGCTCCCTGGTAGTAAGGCGTTGCAGCAACAACCCCGGCCACATTAGCGCGCGCCACCAAGCGCCGGTGCTCTTGGCCGATATCTTGATGATTTCGTAGGCGAGCCCGGCCACAAAGGGCAAGAGTAAGATGCGCAGCACAATGCGCACATAGATGTTAGGCCAGCCAAACAGAGAGAAGAAAAGAATACTCAAGACCATGACAATGAGCAAAAAAGACGTGCCACACCTGAGGTGCAGGGTGGAGTGCTTTTGGACATTGGCGAGGCAAAGCTCCTCCCCTGCCTCGTAGCAGGCTATTGTCTTGTGCTCCGCGCCGTGGTACTGAAAAAACCGCCTGAGCTCCGGCCACCTGGCAATGAGAGAGATATAGGCCACAAAAATGAGCATTCTAATCGCGCCCTCGGCGAGATTAGCCACCACGGGGTGGAGAAGGTTCGCACCTAAGAAGCGAGCCAAGATGGTCGGCAACAGAAAAAAGAGCCCTACCGCTAGCGCCAGCCCGGCAAAAACAGTTAGGCCCAAGGCGCCTTTTGAGAGCTGCAATTCTTCGTCGCCCGACTCATTGACAGAATGCATCAAGGCGTCGAGGCCGATGGCCAGGGTGTCCACTAGGGCCACCGCCCCGCGCAAAACCGGTAACTTGAAAAGGCGGCTACGTTGTACGGCAGACGCCAAGGGACGCTTCGAGATGCTGATGCTTTGGTCTGTTCGCCTGACCGCTATGGCTAAACCCTCGGGTGTGCGCATCAGTACGCCTTCCATGACTGCTTGGCCACCAATGGTCTTGCCTGCCACGCTCATGCCCCCATTATTGTTCCGTTAGTCCGTACTTCTTCTTGAAGCGATCGACACGACCGCCGCTTTCGGCAAACTTCTGCTTGCCGGTAAAGAAGGGATGACACTTTGAGCAAAGCTCAACGCGCAATTGCTTCTTGACAGACCCCGATTCAAAGGTTGCGCCACAAGCGCAACTCACTAGGGCTTTATGGTAAATGGGATGAATTTTTTCTTTCACGCTGATTCACCTCTTTTTTGAAGACTACTCGGACATTATACCACGGCGGAAAACGGGTGACAAGCGAAAGAAAAGGCGCGGTATGGCCAAATAATTTTC